>WLIH01000054.1 GCA_009702305.1 Actinomycetota bacterium
CTCGGCGGCGTCGAGGTGGCGGAGCTGCACGCGCCGTTCAGCCACCAGGAGTTGATCCTGCGCCGCGAGCTCGGGCTGGGCGACGACGTGCGCATCAACCCGTCCGGTGGGGCGCTGACCAGCAACCCGATGTTCTCCGGTGGCGGCATCCGCATCGGCGAGACCGCTCAGCGGATCTGGTCGGGCGAGATCTCCAAGGGACTCGGCCACGCGACCTCCGGCCCCGCCCTGCAGCAGAACCTCCTGTGTGTCCTGGAATCCAACAGTGGAAAGGGTGTCGCCTGATGGGCAAGCAGCCTGCAGCGGTGGTCGGGGTCGGCCAGACCCACCACCGCGCGAAGCGCGAGGACCTGTCGATGGCCGGTCTGTGCCGCGAGGCGATCGACCGGGCGCTGCTCGACGCCAACATGACCCTCGACGACATCGACGCGATCGTGGTCGGCAAGGCGCCGGACCTGTTCGAGGGCGTGATGATGCCCGAGCTGTTCCTCGCCGAGGCGCTCGGCGCCGCCGGCAAGCCGCTGCTGCGCGTGCACACGGCCGGCTCGGTCGGCGGCTCCACCGCGATCGTCGCCGCGTCCCTCGTGCAGTCGGGCGTGCACAAGCGCGTGCTGACGGTGGCCTACGAGAAGCAGTCGGAGTCCAACGCCATGTGGGCACTGTCGGTGCCGCTGCCCTTCAACATGCCGGTGCACGCCGGCGCCGGTGGCTACTTCGCCCCTCACGTGCGCTCCTACATCCGTCGCTCGGGAGCGCCGACGCACGTCGGGGCCATCGTCGCGGCCAAGGACCGACAGAACGCCCTGAAGAATCCCTACGCCCACCTGCACAACGAGGGCACCACCGTCGAGTCGGTGCTGGCCTCCCAGATGCTCTGGGACCCGATCCGCTACGACGAGACCTGCCCGTCCTCGGACGGCGCGTGCGCCCTGGTGATCGTCGACGAGGACACGGCTGCGGCGTCGCCGAACCCTGCCTGGATCCACGCGACCGCGATGCGCTCGGAGGCCACGACCGCCGCCGAGCGCGACCAGGTGAACCCGCAGGCCGGCCGCGACGCGTCGGCGTACCTGTGGAAGCAGGCCGGGATCATCAACCCGATCGAGGAGATCGACGCGGCCGAGATCTACGTGCCGTTCTCCTGGTTCGAGCCGATGTGGCTCGAGAACCTCGGCTTCACCCCCGAGGGCGAGGGGTGGAAGCTGACGGAGTCCGGCGGCACCGCCCTGACCGGCAAGCTGCCCGTCAACTGCTCCGGTGGGGTGCTGTCGTCCAACCCGATCGGTGCCTCCGGCATGCTCCGCTTCGGCGAGGCCGCCCTGCAGGTGCGCGGTCAGGCGGGAGAGCACCAGGTCGACGGAGCACGCAAGGCCCTGGGGCACGCCTACGGCGGCGGCTCGCAGTTCTTCGCGATGTGGGTCGTCGGCGCCGACAAGCCGTCCAACTAGTCGTCGCCCGCCGACAGGTCCCGGCCGGCACCTGCCGTGTCCGGGTGCCTGTCGGCGGGGTCCTAGGCTGAGCACATGATCGAGCTCCGCACGCCCGCCCAGATCGAGCAGATGAAGCCGGCCGGGGAGTTCGTGGCGAGCGTGATCACGCGGCTGGCCGAGGTCGCCGCCGTCGGCATGAACCTGCTCGAGCTCGACGAGATCGCGCACGCGATGATCCGCGAGCGCGGGGCCGAGTCCTGCTACATCGACTACCACCCGTCGTTCGGTGCCTCGCCGTTCGGCAAGGTGCTGTGCACCTCGGTCAACGACGCGGTGCTGCACGGCCTGCCGCACGACTACGTGCTCCAGGACGGCGACCTGCTCAGCGTCGACTTCGCCGCGAGCGTCGACGGGTGGGTCTCCGACTCCGCGCTGAGCATCGTCGTCGGCACTCCCCGCGACGAGGACCTGCGGCTTATCGAGGTCACCGGTCAGGCGCTGATCGCCGGCATCAACGCAGCGACCGTCGGCAACCGGATCGGCGACATCTCGGCCGCGATCGCCGGCGTGGCGCGCGACGCCGGGCTGCTGATCAACACGCAGTTCGGCGGGCACGGCGTCGGGCGCACCATGCACGGCGATCCGCACATCCCCAACGACGGTCGTCCGGGCCGGGGCTACAAGCTCAAGGCGGGGCTGGTGATCGCGATCGAGCCGTGGTTCCTGCACACCACGGACCAGATCTTCACCGATCCGGACGGCTGGACGCTGCGCAGCGCCGACCACTCCCGTGGCGCGCACATGGAGCACACCATCGCCATCACCGACGACGGCCCGTACGTCCTCACCGCTCGCGGCTGACCTCGGTCCCGAGCCCCGACATACGACGACGCCCCCGGCCTGCAGCTGGCCGGGGGCGTCGCACGTGGGAGGGATCAGGCGTACTTGACCTGGAGGTCCTTGATGCCGTTGATCCAGCTGTGCCGCAGCCGCGAGGGCTCCTCGAGCTTGGCGATGTCGGGCGCGTAGTCGGCCAGCGCGTTGAAGATCAGGCTGACCTCCTGGCGGGCCAGGTTGGCACCGATGCAGTAGTGCGCGCCGTGACCACCGAAGGCGACGTGCGGGTTGGGCGAGCGCGTGATGTCGAAGGTGAAGGGATCCTCGAACACCTCGGGGTCGAAGTTGGCGCTGGAGTAGAAGAGGCCGACCCGCTCGCCCTTCTTGACCAGCTGGCCGCCCACCTCGACGTCGTTGAGGGCGGTGCGCTGGAAGGAGATGACGGGCGTCGCCCACCGGATCACCTCGTCGACCATCGTCGCCGGGCGCTCCTTCTTCCACAGCTCCCACTGCTCGGGGTTGTCGAGGAAGGCGTTCATGCCGTGGGTGATCGCGTTACGGGTCGTCTCGTTGCCCGCGACGGTCAAGATGATGACGAAGAAGCCGAACTCGTCGTCGGAGAGGCCGCGCCCGTCCTTGTCGGCGTGCACGAGCTTGCTCACGATGTCGTCGCGCGGGTTCTCCTTGCGGTCGGCCGCCATCGCCATGGCGTAGCCGAGGATCTCGGCCGAGGCGATCTCCGGGTCGCCGCCGATGTCGGGGTCGTCGGAGGCCAGCATCTGGTTGGACCAGTCGAAGAGCTTGCGCCGGTCCTCCTGCGGGACGCCGAGCAGGTCGGCGATCGCCTGCAGCGGCAGCTCGGCGGCGACCTCCTCGACGAAGTTGCCGGTGCCGCGCGAGACGGCGTCCTGCACGATCTGCTTGGCGCGCTTCTCCATGATCTCGTCCAGCGCCGCGATCGCGCGCGGCGTGAAGCCGCGCGAGACGATCTGGCGCGTCGACGTGTGCTCCGGGGCGTCCTGGTTGATCAGCATCACGCGCTGCAGCTCGACCTGCTCGCGGAGCATGCCCTCGGCGAAGCGGATGATGGCGCCGTTCTCGGCGGTGGAGAAGTTCTTGCTGTCCTTGGACACCGCGGCCACGTCGGCGTGCTTGGAGAGGGCCCAGTAGCCGGTGCCACCCTCGAAGCCGTCGCGCGAGCTCTGCGGCTGCTCGACCCAGAAGACCGGTGCGTTCTTGCGGATAGCCGCGAACTCGTCGTGCGGGACGCGGACGTGGTTCACGTCCGGGTCGGTGAAGTCGTACCCCGCGGGCAGGACGTCTGCGGTCACTGGATTCCCTCTCGATCTCGGTGCGCAAATGTGGAACAGGTTCTAGTGAGAGAGATTACATACTCTCGGTAGGTGATGGAAGCCGAACCCGGCGTTTCTTGTCACCTAATCAGAACGTGTTCTAGTTTGGGGGCATGGGAAACCCGGTCATCATCGACGCCGTCCGCACCCCCCTCGGCAAGCGCAACGGCTGGCTCGCCGGCGTGCACGCCGGTGTCCTGCTGGGCTTCGCCCAGAAGCAGGTCATCGAGCGAGCCGGGATCGACCCCGACCTCGTCGAGCAGGTCGTCGGAGGCTGCGTCACGCAGGCCGGCGAGCAGTCCAACGACATGGTCCGCCGAGCCTGGCTGCACGCAGGCCTGCCGCTGCACACGGCCGGCACCGCCATCGACGCCCAGTGCGGCAGCGGCCAGCAGGCCGCCCACATGGTCGCCGACATGATCTCCGCCGGCACGATCTCGGTCGGCATCGCGTGCGGCGTCGAGGCGATGTCGCGCATCCCGCTGGGCGCCAACGTCGCCCCCGGCACCGGTGACCCGCGCCCCGACGACTGGTCCATCGACATGCCCAACCAGTTCGAGGCCGCCGACCGCATCGCCCAGCACCGCGGGATCACCCGGGCCGAGCTCGACGCCTTCGGCCTGTCCTCGCAGCAGAAGGCCCGCGTGGCCGTCGACGAGGGCCGTTTCAAGCGCGAGATCGCGGCCTACGACGCACCGATCCTCGACGAGACCGGTGCCGCCACCGGCGAGACGCGACTGGTCGACACCGACCAGGGCCTGCGCGACACCACTCTCGAGGGTCTCTCCCAGCTGCGCTCCGTGCTCCCCGACGGTCTGCACACCGCCGGCACCTCCTCGCAGATCTCCGACGGCGCCTCGGCCGTGCTGATCATGGACGAGGACCTGGCCCGCTCGCTCGGCCTGACGCCGCGGGCCCGTCTGAAGTCCTACTGCCTGGTCGGCTCCGACCCCTACTTCCACCTCGACGGACCGGTCGACGCGACCCGCCGGCTCCTCGAGCGCACCGGCATGTCGATCTCGGACTTCGACCTCTTCGAGGTCAACGAGGCCTTCGCCTCCGTCGTCATGTCCTGGGCGCGGGTGCACCAGCCCGACATGGCCAAGGTCAACGTCAACGGCGGCGCGATCGCCATCGGCCACCCGGTCGGCTCGACCGGCACCCGACTGATCACCACCGCGCTGCACGAGCTCGAGCGCCGCGACGCCAGCACGGCCCTGCTCTCGATGTGCGCGGGCGGCGCCATGGCGACGGGCACCATCCTCGAGCGCATCTGACGCGACAGCCCACGGGAGCAGGTCCTGCTCCGATCGACGTTCAGACCTCGTCGATCGGGGCAGGATCCCCGGCATGGATCGCCGTGCCACCGACCCGAACCAGCTCCCGCCGGACGCCGAGGGCCGCGACCTCGCGACGTACGTCGGTGAGGACATCGGACGACAGTTCATGCTGCGGCTGTCGGTGTTCGTCGCACTGCTGTGTCTGCTGGGTGGCGCGACGACCGACGCCGAGCCGGCCGTGAAGGCCGCCGGGGCGAGCGCAGGCGGCCTCGGCGCCTTCCTGCTGCTGATCGCCGGCCTCTCGCGATGGCAGCGTCCTCGGCAGTGGACGCTGCTGCTCCTCGTGCTCGGCGTGTGCGGAGCGCTGCTCGCCGTGATGCTCGTGCAGCACCGCGCCGCTTCCTAGGCGGGTCCCCCGGCGTTTGCACGACGGCCGATCCGGGCACTCGTCGGTGACACCGCGACGAGGAGACCCCCATGGCGCACGCTGTCGAGACACCCCGTGACTCCGGGCCGCTGCAGGTCGACCTGCCGGACCTGCGCGGCTACGCCCAGCTCATCGACGGGCTCGGCTTCGACCTCGGCACGCTGCAGACCCAGGCTGAGACCTACTGCGTCGACGCCGACTTCGGCAAGATCCTCGAGGACCTGACCTCCGACTACGCCGCGCTCCTCCCCCAGCTCAAGGAGCTGCTCGGGGAGAACGAGGTGTTGATGAAGCAGTACGCCCGAGCGCTCGACATCCAGGTGCTGGACTACGAGCGCACCGACGACGGTGTCGCGGGCAGCTTCGGGAGCGACGGCATCCGCGGCGACACCGGCACCAACACCGGCGGTTTCGCCGCGAGCTCGCCCATCGACTGGACCGCCAGTCCCTATCCCAGCGAGAGCTCGCTGCCCGAGGTGTCGTTCGGCTTCGTCTTCGACCGCCTGGCCTGGGCGCTCGAGACCTTCTGCAACTGGGATGTGCGTACCGAGGTCACCGACTGGATCGCCGGCGACGTCGTGGGGCTCTCCACCCAGGCCCACTGCTGGCAGCTCATCGGCCAGCGCCTCGGTGACACCGACAGCAGTCTCAGCACCGGCGAGATCAAGATCTACGACACGTGGAGCGGGCAGGCTGCGAGCGCCCACGCCTCCTCGATGATCGGCTGGAGCCAGGCGCTGACCAGCCAGAGCACCGGGCTCGCCGACCTCGGCGAGCACCTGAGGTCGTTGGCGGCCGAAGCCGTCAACGTCGCCCAGATGGTCGTCGACTGCATCCGGCTCGCGATCGACCTGATCACCAGCGCCTGGGCGTTGCAGTACATCCCGATCTACGGCCAGGCCAAGTTCATCCAGAAGGCCTGGAACGCCTACAAGACCGCCAGCAAGGCCACCGCCTACATCCGGATGCTGATCTCAGCGCTGCGGGTCGTCAAGGACTACATCGTCGTGCTCATCGACACCCTCACGCCGTCCATGCTGCCGCCGAAGCCGATGGGCGTCTGAGATGGACGACGCGACCGGCCGCATCGTCGCTGCCTCCGCAGCGGCCAGGAGCGCTCTGACCGACATCCGCGGCGAGCTGGTCGCCGCGCGCGCCGAACTCGACGTCGCCCTGCGCCAGCCGCTGCTCAGCCCCGAGGAGCGCAAGGCGCTGCAGGAGGCAGCCGAGCGTGGCGACATGGGTCGTGAGATGCGCGGCTTCGCCGACGATGTAGGACGCGGCGAGGCCGACTGGGAGAGCTTCCTGCGCGGTGACGACGACCGCGGCGCCCTGCTCGCAGGCTTCGTCCAGCGCAGCGAGATCGAGCACGGCGAGCGCCTCGGCGCTGCCTTCGCCGACGCGCCCGCGCCGAGCGACGTCGACGACCCGCGGCCGCCTCGCGGCGGCCCTCAGGCGCCGTAGACCGGCTCCGGAGCCGGCGCCTCGGCGATCAGCTCGCGCAGCGCCGAGCCCACCTCGGGCGCGGCCCAGCGCTGACCTCGATCGCGGGTGGCGGCGTGCGCCCAGCCGCTCTCGAGGGTGAGCTTGCCGCCGTCGATCTCGATCACGCGTCCCGTGACGTCGCCGGACTCCTCGGAGGCCAGCCACGCCACGATCGGCGAGTTGTCCTCCGGCAGCGCCATCGCCGAGGTGTCGAACGCGCCCTCGGTCATCCGGGTGCGTGCGACCGGCGCGATCGCGTTGACGGTGACGCCGTAGCGACCCATCTCCTGGGCCGCGACCAGCGTGAGACCGGCGATCCCGGCCTTGGCGGCGGAGTACGTCGCCTGGCCGACCGAGCCCTGCAGGCCGGCACCCGACGAGGTGTTGATGACGCGAGCCGCGCGCTGGCGACCCTCCTTCGCCTCGGCGCGCCAGTAGGCGCCTGCGTGCCGCAACGGCGCGAAGTGGCCCTTGAGGTGCACGCGGATGACGGCGTCCCACTCCTCCTCCGAGGTGTTGACGAGCATCCGGTCGCGCACGAACCCGGCGTTGTTGACCAGGATGTCGAGACCGCCGTAGGTGTCGATGGCCTGCTGCACCATCGCCGCCGCCTGCTCGAAGTCGGCGACGTCGGCGCCGTTGGTCACCGCCCGGCCACCGGCGGCCTCGATCTCGGCGACGACGGAGGCGGCCGGGGACTCGCCCGTGCCCTCGCCCGCCAAGGAGACGCCGAAGTCGTTGACGACCACGGCTGCTCCGTGGGCGGCCAGCTCGAGCGCGTGCGCTCGGCCGATCCCGCGACCGGCGCCGGTGACGATCGCGACGCGACCCTCGAGAAGCTTGCTCACAGACCTACTCCTTGGTTGCAGCTGACAGGAAGATCGGCGGCTCTCCGCCGCCGTGACACTCGATGCGCGCACCCGAGACGTACGACGCGAGGTCGCTGGCGAGGAACACCGCGACCTGGCCGATCTCGGCCGGGTCGGCCATCCGGCCCAGGGGGATCGTCGCCTCGATGGCCGCGACCTGGGCGTCGCCGCCGTAGTGGTCGTCGGTGTGCTCGGTGCGGCACAGACCGACGTCGATCGCGTTGATCCGGACCTTCGGCGCCCACTCGATGGCCAGCGACTTGGTGAGCGAGTCGACGCCCGCCTTCGCCGCGCCGTAGGCCGCGGTGCCCGGCGAGGGCCGCAGCGCGGAGATCGAGGAGATGTTGACGATCGAGCCGCCGCTCTCCTGCTGCTGCATGACCGCGTTGGCTGCCTGGGCGCACGCGAGGGGCCCCATCAGATTGAGACCGACGATCTTGTCGTGGAAGCGGGCCGAGGCGGTCGCCGCCTCGGAGTAGGGCGCTCCCCCGGCGTTGTTGACCAGCACGTCGAGGCGACCGTGGGCGGCGACGAGCTCGGCGACCATCGCGGTCACGGAGTCCGGGTCGCGCACGTCGCAGACGAGGTGGGTGGTGCCGGGCAGCGGATCGAGATCGGAGCGCGAGCAGGTCACGACGTCGGCACCGGCCGCGAGGAACGCCTCGGTGATCCCCCGACCGATCCCGCGGGCTCCGCCGGTCACGAGGACGACCCGTCCGGTCAGGTCGATCGAGAGCGCCATGCTGGTAGGATACCAAGCAAGCGTTAGGTTGTTGAGATGCCCGGCCGACCGGGTGTCGCGACAGGATCCGAAGGGCACCAGATGGCCATCACCTCCGAGCTCCGCAGCGACGGCATCCGCGTCGTCACGATGGAGCACCCGCCCGTCAACGCCCTCACGGTGCAGGGCTGGTTCGACGTCGCCGGGGCGCTCGACGAGGCCAGCGCGGACCTCGACACCAAGGTCGTGATCCTGCGCGCCGAGGGTCGGGGGTTCAACGCCGGCGTCGACATCAAGGAGATGCAGACGACCTCCGGCTTCGACGCCCTCATCGGCGCCAACAAGGGCTGCTTCGCGGCGTTCAAGGCGATCTACGAATGCCAGGTGCCGGTCATCGCCGCGGTCAACGGCTACTGCCTGGCCGGCGGCGTCGGCCTGGTCGGCAACGCCGACTGCATCGTGGCCAGCGACGACGCGTTCTTCGGCGTGCCCGAGGTCAACCAGGGCGCGCTCGGCGCCGCCACCCACATGGGCCGGCTGGTGCCGCAGCACATGCTGCGCACGCTCTACTTCACCGCGCGCACCATCAAGGCCAGCGAGCTGGTGCAGTTCGGCTCGGTCCTCGAGGTGGTGCCCCGCGACCAGCTCGACGACGCCGCCCTGAAGGTCGCCGGCGAGATCGCCGCCAAGGACACCCGGGTGATCCGGGCGGCCAAGGAGTGCCTCAACGGCATCGACCCGATCGACGTCAACAAGAGCTACCGCTGGGAGCAGGGCTTCACGTTCGAGCTCAACCTCGCCGGGGTCAGCGACGAGCTGCGCGACGAGTTCGCAGGGACAGACAAGGCCGGCTCGACGAAGGTGGCGAAGTGAGCAAGGGACCACGCGACAAGCAGATGACCATCGACGAGGTCGTCGGTGAGCTCCGCGACGGCATGACCATCGGGATCGGCGGCTGGGGCCCGCGGCGCAAGCCGATGGCCCTCGTGCGCGCCATCCTGCGCTCCGACCTCACCGATCTCACGATCGTCAGCTGGGGCGGCGCCGACGTCGGCCTGCTCGTGCGCGCCGGCAAGGTGCGCAAGCTCGTCTACGCGTTCGTCTCCC
>WLIH01000055.1 GCA_009702305.1 Actinomycetota bacterium
GCGACGTCGACCGGCAGCGGCTCGGTGTGGCGCGCGTCGGCGAGGCGTCGACGCACCTCGCTCTCCTGCTCGGGGGTGAGGTCGGAGGAGTCGTCGGCGGGCTGGTCGGGGCGACGGGGCACGGCGGGTCTCCTCTCATGGGGCCGGGTGGGGATCGGATGCGGATCGGGTGCTGCGGGTGGCGACGCTACGGCGTCACGGTGCTGCGCTGGGTGCGGGGTCGGGTCGCGACGTCGGGTCAGGCCGGTGGTCCGCGGGACTCCTCGGGGGATCGGACGGGCGAGACGGGGGCGGGGTTCCGGGGTGGGGTGTGCCCCGCGTCACCGGCCCCGTCGACCTCGCGCAGCACCCCGAGCAGCCCGGCGAGACGGCTGCGGCCGCGCGAGCAGCGCGACTTCACCGTGCCGACGGCGCAGTCCATGATCTCGGCGACCTCGGAGACCGAGTAGCCCTCCATGTCGACCAGCACGATGGCGGTGCGCTGCTCGGCGGGCAGGGTCGCGAGCGCATCGAGGACAGCGCGACGACGTTCGTCGCGCACGCTCAGGTCGGCGGGGTCCTCGGTGGCGGCGGTGGCCGACACGCGCGACCCCCGGTCGCCGTACTCCTCGAGGTCGTCGGGCAACGCCTCGGTGCGGCGCACCTTCGCCGCGCGGATCCGGTCGAGACAGGCGTTGACGACCACCCGGTGCAGCCAGGTGGTGACGGCGGCCTCGCCGCGGAAGGACCCGGCTCGTCGGTAGGCCGCGATCATCGCGTCCTGCAGTCCGTCGGCGGCGTCCTCCGGGTTGCCCATCGTGCGCAGGGCGACCGCCCAGAGCCGGTCGCGATGGCGTCCGAACAGGACACCGAACGCATCGGGATCGCCGTCGACGTGGGCGCGCAGCAGGTCGGCGTCGGGGGTGTCGTGATCGAGCTCAGCCACCGCGCACCACGATCTCGGAGATCTCCCCGCGGAAGCCGCCGTCGACAGCGGGGAGGGAGGTGAGCCACACGACCACATAGCGTCCGGTGGCGGGTGTCTCGAGCGGGATCTCCTCCGAGGCGGAGGCCGACACCTCGGCCACGGGTTCGAGCCCGACGACCTTCGTCGGGAGCGTGTCGGTCACGAACAGCTCGATGCCGGTGGGCTCCCCGATGAGCTGGAGGTCGACCTCGCCGACCGACTGCGACGAGCCGAGGTCGACGACCAGCCCGAGCCCCGACTTGAGGCCGCCGGGTCCGAGGTCCTGGACGTAGGTCGACGTCCGCCAGCCGGTGGCAGGGTCGCCGTCGACGGCGAGCGGGGCGAGCTCGGGATTCTCGATCGGCGGGTCGCCCTGCGGGTCGAGGTCGGTGACGACGAGCCCGGAGATCGGGTTCGCCGCGGGGTCGGCGCCGCCACCGGGGGAGCGGCTGGTCGACGGTGACGTGTCGGGCTCGGGATCGGCGCCCAACGGCGTCTTGCCCCGACCGAGGTTGAAGGCGACGACGACCGCGACCAGCAGCAGCATCGCGGCGAGCAGGGCGGCTGCGACCCGGAACGCGTTGCGGCCCGGCACCTCGTCGCTCGGTGGAGCCGGAGTCGTGATCACCGCGCCGCGCTCGCTGCCGAAGCCGGAGCCGAGCGCGGTCGGCGGGCCGCTGTCGAGGCTGCTGCCGGTGTCGTGGCCCCACGGCCAGAAGCTCTGCGACTCCGTGCTCGCAGCGGCCCCGGGGCGGGGGCGCCGCACCGGCTCGCCGCCTGAGGGCTCGGGCGCGAAGAGCGGGCGCGCCGGAGGCTCCTCGAACGGCGGGGGCGGAGCCGACGGCCCGGCGGGGGCCTCCAGCCACGAGACGTCGTCGAGCTCGTCGTCGAAGATCGGCAGGCCGGCCTGGGTCGGCTGCTCGACCGACTCCGGCCCAGCCGGGGTGAGCGGCTGGGCCGGGGTGAGCGCGCCCGCCGTCTCCCCGGTGGTGTCGGTGGTGTCGGTGGTGCCGGTGGTGTCGGTGCTGTCGGGGTCGCGGAAGCCGAACTCCGGCACGGCGGAGAGGACGACCGCCTCGGAGCCGCGCGCGACCAGTCGCCCCACGAGTGCGTCGGCGAGGCCAGCCGGGTCGCCGACGAACTCCACCAGGCTCTCGCTGATCCCGCGGGCCGACCCGAGACCCCGGGCGTCGCGGGCATACGGGTTGAGCACCTCGTCGCACAGGCTGTCGAGGGGACGGGGCACGCCGGCCCGGACCTGGCGGGGGCGGAGCACCCGGCCGTGCTCCTGGGGCGCCGGCGGCACGACCGAGGTCGAGACCCCGGCCCATCGCCCGGTCAGGGCGGCGTACAGCAGGCCCGCCAGGTCGGTGACGTCGTCGTCGGCACGGGCCGCACCCGTGCCGTGCAGCGCGGCGTCGACGCACAGGCCGATCACCCGCACCGCGCCGGCCCGGTCGACCAGGACGTTCTCCGGGTTGAGCCGGCCGTGCACGACCCCGGCAGCGTGGGCGGTGGCCATCGCGGTGCTGGTCTCGGCGACCACCCAGGCGGCCGCGCGCGAGGAGAGCACCCCGCCGGCGGCCAGCATGATGTCGAGGGAGGTGCCGGAGCCCCACTCGTTGACGACGTAGCAATGGCCCTCGCACGTGTCGACGTCGAGCACCCGCAGGATGCGCTGATCCATCACCGTGGCCGAGCGTCGCGCGGCCGCCATCAGGTCGGGGGCGCGGGGATCGCCGGCCGCGATCACGTGCACGGCGACATGACGCTCGAGCACCTGGTCCAGTGCCCGCCAGAAGCGGCCCCCGCCGCTCTCGCTGAGCAGATCGATCAGGCGGTAGCGCTCGGCCAGGAGGTCACCGGGCCGCAGGGTGTGTGGCACTCGGCTCCTCCTCCTACGACGGCGACGACGGCGACGACGGGCTGGTCGGTCGGCTGGTCAACTGCGCAGCCATCGTAGGGCGGTCACTGCGCGCGCGCGGGCCGGACGCGTCGGGTGACCGTGTCGAGCACGTCAGTGACCTCGCGCAGGCGCATCAGCCGCGCCAGGAGCACGAAGACGACGAGGTCGAGCAGGCCGACGACGATCGCCTGGCCGGCGGCGAGCGCCCAGTGCGGATCGTCGACGGCCCGGTGCAGGAGCGTGGCGAGCAGCCCGGCCACCGCGGTGGCCCCGGCGGTGGCGAGCAGGAGCCGGACGGCGAAGCGGGTCAGCCGCGCACCGTCGAGGCCGCCGAGGCGGCGGCGCAGGACGACGTACGACAGCACCGAGCCCACGAGGTACGCCGCGGCGTAGGCGCCGACCAGCGCGGGGGCCGTGTGCTCGGGGTCGGTCGAGCCGACCAGCGCCACGGCGACCCCGATGTTGGTCGCGGCGACCCAGCACTGGTTCCAGAAGACCGTGCGGGTCAGCTCGAGCGCGTAGAAGCCGCGCAGCATCATGTAGTGCACGGTGGAGAGCACGATGCCCGGCCCGAAGAGCGCCAGGGTCGGCACGTAGAGATCGACGTCGTCGGCCGCCGAGCCGTGCAGGAGCACGCGGGCGACGTCGGAGGCGACGAAGGGCAGCAGCGCTGCGAACGGCAGCACCAGGACCAGCGAGCTGCGCAGCGTCCTGCTCAGCAGCCGGGCCAGCCCGCGCAGGTCGCCGGCGGCGGCGCGGGCCGAGAGGCCGGGCAGGATCGCCGTCGCCAGCGAGACCGTGATGACTGAGTGCGGCACCATGACGACCAGGAAGGCCAGGGCGTAGACCGTGTTGCCGGTGCCGTCGGCACCCTCGGCCACACCGCTGGAGCCGAGGTTGACCACCACGACGTAGGCGACCTGGTTGACCAGCACGAACAGCACGGTCCAGATGCCCAGGCGCAGGGTGTGGGCCAGGCCCGTGCCACGGAAGTCGAAGCGCGGCCGGAAACGGAAGCCTGCGGCGCGCAGATAGGGCACCAGGATCAGCAGCTGGGCGGCGATGCCGAGCGTCGAGCCGAGCCCGAGCACCAGCTCCTGGCTGCTGGAGTAGGCGCGCCCGTCGCGCGGCTCGGCGGCACCGAAGCCGATCAGGTAGGCGACCAGCACGACGATCGAGATGACGTTGTTGGCGATCGGGGCCCACATCATCGGGCCGAAGCGGCGTCGTGCGTTGAGCACCTGCCCGACCAGCACGAACATGCCGTAGAAGAAGACCTGCGGGAGGCAGTAGCGGGCCAGGTCGATCGCCGAGGAGCGCTGGGCGGCGAGGTCCGGGGCGTCGTACGTCGAGCTGAGGGCGACGTCCATCACCAGTGGCGCCGCGAGGACGAGCCCGACCGTGACCGCCAGGAGAAAGAGTGCAGCCAGGGTCATGATGCGGTTGGTGTAGGCCTCGCCCCCATCGGGGTCCTCCCGCATCGCTCGCACCAGCTGCGGGACCAGGACGGCGTTGAAGACCCCGCCCGCGAGCAGGATGTAGAGCATCGTCGGGACGGTGTTGGCGATCGTGAAGAGCTCGGCGTGCAGCGAGAGACCCAGCGCCGCAGCCAGCAGGCCCGACCGGACGAAGCCGCTGAGCCGCGACACCACGGTGCCCGCCGCCATCACCAGGCTCGAGGAGAGCACCCTGTCGGGGGTGTCCGTCGTGGGCTCGCTCATGTGGGCTCGGGTGGCGCGCCGCCGACCAGGACGTCCTCGCGGGCCAGGCGTCGCGAGTCGCGCACCCGGCGCACGAGGCGTACGCCGATCGCGCCGAAGAGCAGGGCGGCGCCGGAGCCCATGATCAGCCAGATCACGTTGCTGACCTGGGCCGAGCGGATCGGCAGGTCGGCGCTGGATCCGATCGGGTTGTCGCTGCGATCGGTCAGCGCGATGGTGAGGTTGTGCACGCCCGGTTTGGAGGTGCGGGCGTTGAGCAGCACCGTCGTGCGGCTCCGGGCCGGGAGCTCGAGGTCGTTGGCCGGCACCGTCAGCTCGAGCGGCTGATCGGCGTACGCCACGAGCCGCACCGTCACCGGCTCGTCGAGGTCGTTGGTCAGGGTCGCCGAGAACCGGCCGCTGGTGCTGGAGAGCGTCACCCCGTTGGGTGCGGAGATGCCGACCCGGTCGAGCTGCTCCTCGATCCAGCCGCGGGAGGCGTCGGCGGCGTCGCGCACCTGCGTGGGGGTGGCCCGCGCGGAGTAGGAGAGGTCGACCAGGGCCTCGCGGGCGACGGTGGCGGCGACCTCGTCGTTGAAGGTGAGGAGGTTCTGCAGGACCACGCCGGCCTGGGCCAGGTCGCGGGCGGCGGCGAAGTTGGACGGATCGAGGGTGACCCGCGACTGCTGGGCGGGGTACTCGAGGTCGGCGGGGTCGACCGGCACCGCCTCCTCGTCCTCGGTGGCGTCGACTGCGGAGTCGAGGTCGACCCAGTCGAGGTCGAGGCCGTCGAAGAAGCCGGTGGTGCGGTCGGGCAGCCAGCCCGGCGCGAGCTGCACGACGAGGGGGCGGTGGCGCCCGACGGTGAGCAGGCGCACGGCCGCCTCGCTGAGCACTCGCTGGCGCAGCGAGAGCAGGGTCAGCCGCTCGCTCGGACCGGGACCGCCCTCGGCGGCCCCCGACGAGGTGACGATCACCCGGCGGCCTTCGATGTCGGCGACCGTCGGCACGGGCGCCCCGGAGGCGGGGGCCAGGGCACCGGCCACCTCCTGGTCGCTCACCAGCACGGTCTCGTCGTCGTGGAGCAGTCGCAGCCCGGCCGCGTCGAGGAAGCCGAGGGGCGAGCCGATGCCGGGCTGCGCCTCGATGCCGAGGGGCTCCAGCTCGTCGCCGGCCAGCTTGCGGGCCCGGTCGTAGACCCCGGGGTCGTGGGCGGCGGCGGCAGCGACGTCGAGGTCGCCGTAGGGCAGCAGGAGCACGTCGGCGTTGCCGTCGGCGGCGGCTTCGAGCTGGTCGAGCCAGGCGGCGGCGGCCTCGGCCGCCTCGGCGGCCAGCGGGTCCAGGTCGTCGGGATCGGGCGCGGGGGTCGCGGTGTCGTCGGGGCTCCCGGAGTCGTCCCCGGACTCGTCGCCGGAGTCGGGGTCGGGGGAGCCGGACGGGTCCGGCGCGCCGGAGCCGGTCGGGTCGTCGGCGTCGACGGCGTCCGGGTCGTCGGGGTCCATCGTCGCCAGGAGGGAGCGCGCCGGGTTGCCGGCAGCCAGCTGCTCGACCGCCTCGACCAGGGCCGGGTCGACGAGGAGGGTGACCGGGCGCGAGCCCGCACCGGCGGCGAAGTCCACCAGGCTGCGCAGCTGGCCGCCCTCGGACAGGGTGGTCACCCACCCCGCCACGTCGGACAGGGACCCGTCCTCGGCGTGGGCCAACCGGCGGCGCAGCGGCACGACGACCGAGACCGGCAGCGAGCGTTGCTTGAGCTGGACCAGCGGGAGCAGGGTGCGCGCGCGTCCGTCCGCGTTGACGTCGCGGCCGGCGTCGGTCTGGCCCAGGGCGTGCACGCCGAACCAGTAGACGCCGCGCTCGCTGACCGGCAGCCGAGACCGGGCCACGGTGAACGAGTAGGTCGCGGTCTCGCCGGGGTCGAGCGAGTCGACGACGTCGAAGGGGCCGGCGTCGGTGATCCGGTCGCCGACGAACTCCAGGGGGTCGGCGTCGCGGGCGTCGTCGAGCTCGGCGACGGTCGTCATCGGGCTGGCCGAGATGATCGGGTAGAGGTTGATCATCGACCACGCCACCGTGTCGACGTTGGTGACCGTGCCGGACACCTCGATCAGCCCCTTGCGCGGGATCTCGCCCGGCGTGAGCGCGTCGATGGTGACGGCCAGCGGCTCGACGGGCTCCACGGCGGCCGGTGAGCCGACGGCGGCGACGGCGTACGGCGTGGGGCTCGCGGGGCCTGCGACGGCGGAGCCGGGGACGACGGCCGCGAGCACGATCGCGACTGGTGCCACGAGGGCAGGCAGCAGCGAGCGGGGACGGACCACCCTCCGACTCTAACGCCGCGACCTGTGCTGGCCCGCGCCTGTCGGCCACCTAGACTCCACCCCCGTGTCCCCCGACGAGCTCGAGCCGATCAGCCTGGCGCAGGTGCAGCGCTCGGTCGCCGACGAGCTCGACCGGTTGGCCCCCCTGATCGACGAGCTCGGCCGTCGCTTCACCGACGCCGGCCACGAGATCGCCCTGGTCGGGGGGCCGGTGCGCGACGCGATGCTGGGTCGGGCGCACCACGACCTCGACCTGACGACGTCGGCGCGTCCGGAGGAGACCGAGCGGCTGATCGCCGGGTGGGCCGACGCGGTGTGGGATATGGGCCGGGCCTTCGGCACGATCGGCTGCCGCAAGGGCGAGTGGCAGGTCGAGATCACGACCTACCGCTCCGAGGTCTACGACGCCGACTCGCGCAAGCCCGACGTCGACTTCGGGGTCAGCCTGGTCGGCGACCTGCGCCGACGCGACTTCACGGTCAACGCCATGGCGGTGCGGCTGCCCAGCCGCGAGCTGGTCGACCCGTACGGCGGCGTGCTCGACCTCGCGCATCGGCGGCTGCGCACGCCGGGCACCCCGGAGGACTCGTTCTCCGACGACCCGCTGCGGATGATGCGAGCGGCTCGCTTCGCAGCCCAGCTCGGCTTCGCTGTCGACGACGACGTGCTGGCGGCGATGCGCGCGATGGCCGAGCGGATCGAGATCATCTCGGCCGAGCGGGTGCGCGACGAGCTGGTCAAGCTGATCTGCGCGATCCACCCGCGGATCGGACTGCGGATCCTCGTCGAGACCGGGCTGGCCGAGCGGGTGCTGCCCGAGCTGCCGGCGCTGGCGCTGGAGCGCGACGAGCACCATCGGCACAAGGACGTCTACGAGCACACTCTGACGGTGCTCGAGCAGTCGATCGACCTCGAGCACCGCCTGCCCGGCGGCGGCCCCGACTTCGTGTCGCGCTTCGCCGCGCTGATGCACGACGTCGGCAAGCCCCGCACCCGCCGCTTCCTCGACGACGGGACGGTGACCTTCCACCACCACGACGTCGTCGGGGCCAAGCTGACCCGCAAGCGGATGAAGCAGCTGCGCTTCTCCAACGACGAGATCGAGGCGGTCGCCTCGCTGGTCGAGCTGCACCTGCGCTTCCACGGCTACGGCACCGGCGAGTGGACCGACTCCGCCGTACGCCGCTACGTGCGCGACGCCGGCGACCAGCTCGAGCGCCTGCACATGCTGACCCGCGCCGACTGCACGACCCGCAACAAGCGCAAGGCGGAGCGGCTGCGCCGCACCTACGACGACCTCGAGGCCCGGATCGCGGTGCTCTCCGAGCAGGAGGAGCTGGCCTCGATCCGCCCGGACCTCGACGGCAACCGGATCATGGAGCTGCTCGGCATCGGACCCGGCCGCGACGTCGGCCAGGCCTACCAGTTCCTGCTCGAGCTGCGGATGGATCACGGTCCCCAGGACCCGGAGGCGGCCGAGGCGGCGCTGCTCGCGTGGTGGGCCGCCCGCTGACAAGCGGGCTACTCGCCAGTAGGTTGCGGTCCATGACCGACACCTACGAAGCCCTCCTCGAGGACTCCATCGAGATCGACGCCCCGCCCGCGACCGTGTGGCCGTTCGTCGCCGACCTGAAGAAGATGGCCGACCGCAGCCCGCAGGTCGTGCGCTCCTGGGTGCGCGGCGGCGAGGTCCGCGAGGGCGCGACGTTCATCAACCTCAACCGCCAGGGTCCGCTCTTCTGGCCGACCCAGGCCAAGGTCGTCTCCTACGACGTCGCCGAGCGCTTCGCCTTCCGCGTCAAGGAGAACCGCGTGATCTGGTCCTTCACCCTGGAGCCGACCGCCACCGGCGGCACCCGTCTCACCGAGCGTCGGGAGACCCCGCAGGGCATCTCCAACGTCTCGCTGCGACTGACCAAGGCGATCCTCGGCGGGCAGGAGTCCTTCACCGCGCGACTGCGCGACGGCATGCGCCAGACGCTGGCTTCGATCAAGGCCGACGCCGAGCGCTGAGTCAGCCCCGCACGACGCACGAACGAACGCCGAGCCGGCCCGTCATGACGGACCGGCTCGGCGTTGTCGTGCGGTGGGTCAGTAGGCGTAGTCCATCCGACCGCAGCCCTTGCCCAGCAGGAACCGCACCGTGCCGGTGAGGTCGCCGTTGGACGTCTTGGGACCCTCGGAGTCACCCGACATGCTCAGCACCTTGAAGGACAGGCAGTTGTAGGTGAACTCCCAGTTGCCCGACGGGCTGGCCGGGTCGACGTAGTTGTCGACGTGGCCCTTGCCGAAGTCGGTGAAGACCGACCGGGCGGCGTCCGCGGTGAAGGCGGCGTCGTTCAGGTCCGGTGCCTCGTCGCCCGCCACCGGGGTGGAGTCGAGCGGCGACTGCGCCGGGTGGTTGTCCGCGCCGTTGTTGCCGTAGCCGTGCGCCTCGTCGGTGTAAGCCAGGTAGAGGCCCGGGCTCCAGCCGATCGGGTCGCGATCGATCTCGCCGTGGCCGTCGAGGTCGAAGCCGGAGCGGTCGCGCATCTCGAGGAAGTACGCGTGGTCGAACGACGCGGCGCCGCCGGCCTTCACGTAGCTCCATCCCGCCGTGCACTGGGTGCCCGGAC
>WLIH01000056.1 GCA_009702305.1 Actinomycetota bacterium
CGAGAGATCAGGTGGCGGCTCAGAGCCAGCCGGAGCGTTTGAAGACCATCCAGAGTCCCAGCGACGTCGCGGCCATCATCAGCAGCGCCATCGGGTAGCCGAACATCCAGCCGAGCTCGGGCATGTGCTCGAAGTTCATGCCGTAGACGCCGGCGATCAGCGTGGGCGCGGCCACCAGGCCCACACCGGCCGAGATCTTGCGCATGTCGTCGTTCTGCTGGACCGAGATCCGGGCCAGGTGCGCGTCGAACGCCGTCGACAGCAGGCCGTCGAGACTCTCGATGGTGTCGGCGGCCTGGTTGACGTGGTCGAGGACGTCGCGGAAGAACGGCGCCGCCTCGTGTTCGATCCCGGGCACCTCGCCGGCCGCGAAGCGTCGCATCGGCTCGCGCAAGGGGTGCACCGCCCGGCGCACCTCCGAGATCTCGCGCTTGAGCGTGTAGATGCGCACCGAGTCATTGGTGCGGGCGGGGGAGAAGACCGACTCCTCGACCTCGTCGACGTCGATCTGCAGCTCGTCCACCACCGCGGCGTACTCGTCGACCACGCGGTCGCACACGGCGTAGACGACCGCCGACGGGCCGTGGGTGAGCACGGCCTCGTCCGACTCCAGGCTGCGGCGCGCCGACGACAGCTCCGAGCCGCGGCCGTGGCGCACGGTGATCACGAAGTCGTGGCCGACGAACAGGTTGATCTCGCCCGTCTCCACGGCGTCGTCCTCGTCGACGTACCAGAGCGTCTTGAGGGTGAGGAAGAGGCTGCGGCGGTAGACCTCGAGCTTGGGGCGCTGGTGGGCGGTCACCGCGTCCTCGACCGCCAACGGGTGCAGCCCGAACGCCTCGGCGATCTCGGAGAGCTCCTCGTGGCTGGGTTGGTAGAGACCCACCCACACGAAGCCCTGCTCGCGCTCGGCCGCGGCCCGCAGCGCGGCGTAGTCGTGGGAGTAGCACTCCACGGACACCCGCGTGCCCTGGCGGTACACCGCGCTGTCGACGATCACAGGGCAACGCTAGACCTGGGTGGCGTGTCGTCTGGCTAGGCTCGCGCCATGGCAACGGTGATCCTGGTCCGGCACGGTCGTACGACGGCCAACGCGAGCGGGATGCTCGCCGGTCGGATGCCGGGGGTGAAGCTCGATGAGACCGGCCACGCGCAGGCCGACCGCGCCGGCGCCCGGATCGGCGCCGTGCCGCTCGCCGAGCTGATCACCAGCCCGATGGAGCGCTGCCGCCAGACCGCCAAGGCCGTGCTCGGCCATCAGGCCCAGGCGCCCGCGACCCGCACCGAGCGCGGCATCAGCGAGTGCGACTACGGCGACTGGCAGGGGCGCCCATTGCGCGAACTGGCCAAGGAGAAGCTCTGGAGGACCGTCCAGGCCCAGCCGTCGGCCGCGGCCTTCCCCGGGGGCGAGTCGATGTCGGCGATGCAGGCGCGGTCGGTGAGCGCCATCCGCAGCCACGACGCCCGCATCGAGGCCGAGCACGGCCCCGGCGCGGTCTGGGTGGCCGTCAGCCACGGCGACATCATCAAGTCGGTGCTCGCCGACGCGCTCGGCATGCACCTCGACCTGTTCCAGCGCATCAACGTCGACCCGGCGTCGCTGTCGATCATCCGCTACACCGAGTCGCGGCCCTACGTGCTCGCCACCAACACCCACGAGGGCGACCTCGGCTGGTTGGTCCCGCCCCCTCCGGCCAAGGGCAAGGGCCGCGCCCGGCGTACGCCGGCGGGCAGCGCCGAGGACGCGATGGTCGGCGGGGGAGCAGGTCCCGCCCCTTCGGCTCGGTCATAGGGTGAGCGACATGCCTCTCGTCCACGGATTCGACCCGCCTGAGCGGTTCGTCACCGGCACCGTCGGCCCGCCCGGGTCGCGCACCTTCTTCCTGCAGGCCCGCACCGGCGCACGCATCGTGAGCGTCGCGGTCGAGAAGCAGCAGGTCGCCGCTCTGGCCGAGCGCATCGACGAGCTGCTCGACGAGGTGATGACCAGCGACCTGACCGAGGCAGTCATCCCCGCGCTGGCCCCGCTGGCGCTCGACGACACGGCGCCCCTCGAGCAGCCGATCGAGGAGGAGTTCCGGGCCGGCACCATGACGCTGTCCTGGGACCCCGACGACGAGCGGGTCGTGATCGAGGTGTTCCCCTACACCGAGGCGGCGGTGCTCGCCCCCGACCAGGTCGACCAGGACTTCGAGGAGCCGGAGCCCGACGAGGTGCTGCTGGTGCGCATCCCGGCAGGCCTGGCCCGCGCCTTCGTCAAGCGCAGCGCCCAGGTGCTCGACGCCGGGCGTCCCAGCTGCCCCTTCTGCGGTGAGCCGATCGACCCCGACGGGCACCTGTGCGTGCGCGCCAACGGATTCCGCCGGCGGGACCCCTGAGCTCCGTCCCGGTCCCCGCACCCCTCGACGGCGAGCTGGTCGTCGAGGGGCGCATCATGCCGGCCTCCAACGCGACCTTCCTGGCCCGCATCGGCGAGACCGCGGTCGTCTACAAGCCGGTGCGCGGCGAGCAGCCGCTGTGGGACTTCCCCGGCGCCGTCCTCGCCCACCGCGAGGTGGCGGCGTACCTCGTCTCCGAGACGCTCGGCTGGGACGTCGTGCCCACCACCTTCCTCGGCGAGGGGCCCCACGGCCCGGGCATGGTGCAGCTGTGGTGCGAGCCCGACCCCGACCAGGCGGCCGTGACGATCGTGGCGGAGGGCGAGGTGCCCGACGGCTACCTGCACGTCTTCGACGGCCTCGGCGGCGGCGATCAGCCGGTGTCGCTGGTCCACGAGGACTCGGCCGCACTGCGCCGGATGGCCGTCTTCGACGTGCTCGTCAACAACGCCGACCGCAAGGGCGGCCACGTGCTCGAGATGCCCGACGGGCACCGCTACGGCGTCGACCACGGCATCGCCCTGCACCACGAGCACAAGCTGCGCACGGTGCTGTGGGGCTGGCTCGGTCAGGACCTCACCGACGACGAGGCCGACGGCGTACGCCGGCTCCGTGCGGCCGTGCACTCGGGGCTCGGCGACGCGCTGGCACCGCTGATCAGCGACCTCGAGATCGACTGCATCGCACGTCGCTGCGACCGGCTCCTCGCCCGCG
Organism: Actinomycetota bacterium; assembly: GCA_009702305.1. GTDB lineage: Bacteria > Actinomycetota > Actinomycetes > Propionibacteriales > Nocardioidaceae > Nocardioides. The sequence continues at coordinate 3,093 of WLIH01000056.1, forward strand.
GCACCATGCCGGGGCCGCGCGGGGAGTACCCCGCGATCCCGTGGCCGCCGTTCTGACTGCTCGGATCGGGACGACTAGGCTGACGCCATGCGTGCCTGGTCTGCTCCGGAGGTCCCCGTCCTGCCCGTGATGGGCCCGCCAGTCGCGCTCCACGACACCCCCTCCGGTGGCCTGGTCACGACCACCCCCACCGGCCCCGCGCGGCTCTACGTCTGCGGCATCACCCCCTACGACGCGACCCACATGGGTCACGCCGCGACGTACGTCGGCTTCGACCTGCTGCACCGCGCCTGGCGCAACGCCGGCCACGACGTGACCTATGTGCAGAACGTCACCGACGTCGACGACCCGCTGCTCGAGCGCGCGACGAAGGTCAACATCGACTGGGTCGAGCTGGCCGAGCGCGAGACCGAGCTCTTCCGCCAGGACATGAGCGCCCTGCGCGTCCTCCCGCCCGCCGCCTACGTCGGCGCGGTCGAGTCCATCCCGCTGGTGATCGCGCTGATCGAGCGCCTCCAGGCCGCGGGCTCGGTCTATCGCGTGGAGGACGACCTCTACTTTTCGGTCACCGCGGACCCGGCGTTCGGCGAGGAGTCGACCTACGACCGGGAGACGATGCTGCGGATCTTCCCCGAGCGCGGCGGCGACCCCGACCGAGCGGGCAAGCGCGACCCCCTCGACTGCGTCGTCTGGCGCGGGGAGCGCGAGGGCGAGCCCTCCTGGGAGAGCCCGTTCGGCCCCGGGCGCCCCGGATGGCACATCGAGTGCGCGGCGATCGCGATGGAGCACCTCGGCGGCGACTTCGACGTGCAGGGCGGCGGCAGCGACCTCGTCTTCCCGCACCACGAGATGTGCGCCGGCCACGCCCAGGTCGCCGTGCCCGGCACCCGCTTCGCCCAGGTGTACGCGCACGCCGGCATGGTCGCCTACGACGGCGAGAAGATGTCGAAGTCGCGCGGCAACCTCGTCTTCGTCTCCGCCCTGCGCAACTCCGACGTCGACCCGATGGCGATCCGTCTCACGCTGCTGCGCCACCACTACCGCTCCGACTGGGAGTGGCTCGACGCCGAGCTCTTCGACAACGTCGACGCCCTCGCCGACTGGCGCCGCGCCGTCTCCCTCGGTGCCGGCGCACCCGCCGCGCCAGTGGTCGACACCGTCCTCGCCGCCCTCGCCGACGACCTCGACGCCCCCCGGGCGCTCGCCGCCGTCGACGCCTGGGTGGCCTCCACCCTCGGCACCGACGGCCTCGCCGACACCAGCGACCCGCACGCCTCGGTGACCATGCTCAGCCTGCTCGACGCCGCCCTCGGCATCCGGCTCTGAGGTCGGCGCCTACCGTCGATTGGTCCCCAACCGCAACGTAAAGGGCTTCATCCTTGCGGTTGGGGACCAATCGACGTGCCCCGGCAGCACCGAGCGATCGCTCAGTCCTCGTCCTGGCGGCGCTTGAGGTAGCGCTCGAACTCCCGGGCGATGGCCTCGCCGGAGGCCTCGGGCAGGTCGGTGGTGTCCCGGGTCTCCTCGAGGGCCCGCACGTAGTCGGCGATGTCCTCGTCGTCCTCGGCGAGTTCGTCGACGCCGCGCTCCCACGCCCGCGCGTCTTCGGGCAGGTCACCGAGGGGGATCGAGATCTCGAGCAGGTCCTCGAGCTGGCCGATCAGCGCCAGGGTCGCCTTGGGGCACGGAGGCTGGGCGACGTAGTGCGGGACTGCGGCCCAGTACGACACGGCCGGCATGTCGACCCGCACGCAGGCGTCCTGGAAGACGCCGACGATGCCGGTCGGACCTTCGTACGTCGACTGCTCCAGCTTGAGCCGGTCGACCAGCTCCGGCTCGGTGGCAGTGCCGGTGACCGGGATCGGCCGCGTATGAGGCGTGTCGGCGAGCAGCGCACCCAGGGTGACGACCAGCTCGCCCCCGAGCTCGTCGCAGGCCGCGAGCAGTTCGGCGCAGAATTGGCGCCAGCGCATGTTGGGCTCGATGCCGCGCAGCAGGATCACGTCGCGGTGCAGGTCGGGGGGCGAGGCGACGGCGATGGTGGTGGTCGGCCAGGTGATCCGGCGGTGTCCGCTGTCGTCGCTCCCGACGATCGGGCGATTGACCTGGAAGTCGTAGAACTCCTCGGGGTCGATGGCGCCGACGATGCGCGCGTTCCAGACCTCCATCAGGTGGTCGACGACCGACGAGGCGGCGTCGGCGGCGTCGTTCCAGCCCTCGAAGGCAGCGATGACGATGGGGTCGACCAGGTCCGGCGCGTCCTCGATCTCGATCACATCCGCAACCCTAGTCCGCGTCAGGATTTCGCCGCGTCGTTCCCGCGATGTCACGATCTGAGAAACGTGTCCAGTCCTCGGACACGGGCTCGCAGACTAGGACTCCTGGGCTGCCCGCGTGGAAGGAGTCGTCGATGAGCCGGTCCCTCGACCGCACCGAGTCGCCTGCGTGGCGCCCCGATGCCACCGACGAGCTCCGCGCCACGCTGCACGAGCGGATCGTCGTCCTCGACGGCGCCATGGGCACCGCCATCCAGCGCGACCGGCCCGACGAGGCCGGCTACCGCGGTGAGCGCTTCAAGGACTGGCCGAGCGACCTGCAGGGCAACAACGACCTGCTGACGCTCACGGCACCGGAGATCATCGAGGGCATCCACCGTGAGTACCTCGACGCCGGCGCCGACATCATCGAGACCAACACCTTCAACGCCAACCGGATCTCGCTGGCCGACTACGGCCTCGACGACCTCGGCTACGAGCTCAACCTCGAATCGGCCAGGCTCGCTCGCCGCACCGCCGACGAGATCGCCACCCCGGCGCGTCCGCGCTACGTCGGCGGCGCCCTCGGCCCGACCACCCGCACCGCGTCGATCTCACCCGACGTCAACGACCCGGGCGCTCGCAACGTGTCGTGGGACCAGCTGGTCGAGGCCTACCTCGAAGCGGCGTACGGCCTGGTCGACGGCGGCTCCGACCTCATCGTGATCGAGACGATCTTCGACACCCTCAACGCCAAGGCCGCGATCTTCGCCGTGGAGACGCTCTTCGAGGAGACCGGGCGGAGGTGGCCGGTCATCATCTCGGGCACGATCACCGACGCCTCCGGGCGCACGCTCTCGGGCCAGGTCACCGAGGCGTTCTGGGACTCCGTGCGTCACGCCGCGCCGCTGGCGGTCGGGCTCAACTGCGCCCTGGGCGCCAAGGAGATGCGCCCCTACATCGCCGAGCTCGCCCGGGTGGCCGACACGTTCGTGTCGTGCTACCCCAACGCCGGGCTGCCCAACGCGTTCGGCGAGTACGACGAGGCGCCCGAGGAGACCTCGGCGATCCTGCGGGAGTTCGCGGAGAGCGGGTTCGTCAACCTGGTCGGCGGGTGCTGCGGCACCACCCCGGCACACATTCGCGCGATAGCGACGGCCGTCGAGGGCATCGAGCGGCGTACGCCCGTCGAGGTGCCCTCCGCAATGCGCCTCTCCGGCCTGGAGCCGTTCACGATCGACGACGACAGCCTCTTCGTGAACGTCGGCGAGCGGACCAACATCACCGGGTCGGCGAAGTTCCGCAACCTCATCAAGGCCGGCGACTACGACGTCGCCCTGGCGATCGCCGCCCAGCAGGTCGAGAACGGCGCGCAGGTCATCGACGTCAACATGGACGAGGGCATGATCGACGGCGTCGCCGCGATGGACCGCTTCACCAAGCTCATCGCCAGCGAGCCCGACATCAGCCGGGTGCCCGTGATGGTCGACTCCTCCAAGTGGGAGGTGATCGAGGCCGGCCTGAAGAACGTCCAGGGCAAGGCGATCGTCAACTCCATCTCGATGAAGGAGGGGGAGGACACTTTCCGGGCGCAGGCTCGCCTGGTGCGCAAGTACGGCGCCGCGGCCGTGGTGATGGCCTTCGACGAGGACGGGCAGGCCGACAACCTCGCGCGCCGCAAGGCGATCTGCGAGCGGGCGTACCGGATCCTGGTCGACGAGGTCGGCTTCCCGGCCGAGGACATCATCTTCGACCCCAACGTCTTCGCCGTCGCGACGGGCATCGAGGAGCACGCGTCGTACGGCCTGGACTTCATCGAGGCCACCCGCTGGATCAAGGAGAACCTCCCCGGTGCCAAGGTGTCGGGCGGCATCTCGAACGTCAGCTTCTCCTTCCGGGGCAACAATCCGGTCCGCGAGGCCATCCACGCCGTCTTCCTGTTCCACGCCATCGCCGCCGGGCTCGACATGGGCATCGTCAACGCCGGCGCCCTGGTCGTCTACGACGAGGTGGAGCCCGAGCTGCGCGAGCGGATCGAGGACGTCGTGCTCAACCGGCGACCCGACGCGGCCGAGCGGCTGCTGGAGATCGCCGAGGCGCACAACCGCGCCGGCGAGGTCGTCGAGGCGACGGCCGAGGAGTGGCGCTCGCTGCCGGTGGGGGAGCGGATCACCCACGCCCTGATCAAGGGACTCGACGCCCACGTGGAGGCCGACACCGAGGAGCTGCGACAGGAGATCGCGGCCCGCGGAGGCCGGCCGATCGAGGTCATCGAAGGACCGCTGATGGCGGGCATGGACGTCGTGGGCGATCTCTTCGGCGCCGGCAAGATGTTCCTCCCGCAGGTGGTGAAGTCGGCGCGCGTGATGAAGAAGGCCGTCGCCTACCTGATCCCGTTCATCGAGCAGGAGAAGCTCGACAACCCCTCGCTCGCGACGGCCAAGGAGACCAACGGCACGATTATCATGGCCACGGTCAAGGGCGACGTGCACGACATCGGCAAGAACATCGTGGGCGTGGTGCTGCAGTGCAACAACTACGAGGTCATCGACCTCGGGGTGATGGTGCCCGCGCAGAAGATCCTCGACGCCGCTCGCGAGCACGACGCCGACATCATCGGACTGTCGGGACTGATCACGCCCTCGCTCGACGAGATGGTCAACCTCGCCACCGAGATGCAGCGCCAGGGTCTGACGATCCCGCTGCTCATCGGCGGCGCCACGACTTCCCGCGCTCACACCGCGGTCAAGGTCGACCCGCGCTACGACGGTCCGGTCGTCTGGGTGAAGGACGCCTCGCGATCCGTGCCGACGGCGTCCGCGCTGCTCCACGACGAGCGCCGCATCCAGCTGCTGGCCGACGTCAAGGACGACTACGACGCGCTCCGGGTGCGCCACGCCGCCAAGAGCGAGCGCAAGCTCCTCGGCTACGACGCGGCGCGTGCCAACGCGACGCCGATCGACTGGTCGACGTACGACGTGCCGGCTCCGCGGGCGCCCGGCGTGCACATCCTCGACGACTACGACATCGCCGAGCTCCGCGACTACATCGACTGGCAGCCGTTCTTCAACGCCTGGGAGATGAAGGGCAAGTTCCCCGACATCCTCAACAGCCCGACCACCGGCGAGACCGCCCGCAAGCTCTACGACGACGCCCAGGCGATGCTCGACCGCATCGTCGAGGAGAAGTGGCTGACCGCGCGCGGGGTCTTCGGCTTCTTCGCCGCGGCCGGCGACGGTGACGACACGATCGTGTACGCCGACGACGAGCGCTCGCAGGTGCGGACGGTCCTTCACCACCTGCGTCAGCAGGGCGAGCACCGCGACGGCATCCCGAACAGGTCGCTCGCCGACTACGTCGCTCCCCTCGACAGCGACCTGGCCGACCACGTCGGCGGATTCGCCGTCACGGCCGGCATCGGGCTGCCCGAGCGGGTCCAGGCGTTCAAGGACGACCTCGACGACTACAACGCGATCCTGATCGAGTCCCTGGCCGACCGGCTGGCCGAGGCGTTCGCCGAGCGGCTGCACCAGCGGGTGCGCACCGAGTTCTGGGGACACGTCAGCGACGAAGATCTCAGCAACGAGGACCTGATCGCCGAGAGGTACTCCGGCATCCGGCCGGCTCCCGGCTACCCCGCCTGCCCCGACCACACCGAGAAGCTCACGCTGTGGGAGCTCCTCGACGTCGAGCAGGCCACCGGCATCACCTTGACCGAGTCGATGGCGATGTGGCCCGGCGCGTCTGTGTCGGGGTGGTACTTCAGCCACCCGCAGTCGCAGTACTTCGTGGTCGGCCGCCTCGGGCGCGACCAGGTGGCGGCGTACGCCGAGCGCAAGGGCTGGAGCCTGGCCGAGGCCGAGAAGTGGCTCTCCCCGAACCTCGGCTACGACCCCGATGACTGAGCCGTCGGCCCGGCAGCCGGCCGCGGTGCTGTGGGACATGGACGGCACCCTGGTCGACACCGAGCCGTACTGGATCGCCACCGAGTTCGAGATGGCGCAGCGCTACGGCGGCACCTGGAGCGAGGAGCACGCGCTGCGCCTGGTCGGCAACGACCTGCTCGAGTCGGGCCGCTACATCCGCGAGCACATGGGCATCGACCGCAC
>WLIH01000057.1 GCA_009702305.1 Actinomycetota bacterium
ATGATCTCCTTGATCGTCGAGGCGCCTGATTCCACGCACCCGGTCAACGTGATATCGCCACAGGTCCGGAACCGCACCGTGCGTTCGGTCGCGACCTCACCCTCACGCATCGGGTTCAACGGGGTCTCACTCATCAACATCCCGTCACGCTCGAAGACCCGGCGCTGGTGAGCGAAGTAGATCTCAGGGATCTCGATCCCCTCACGCCCGATGTAGTCCCACACATCAAGCTCGGTCCAGTTGCTGATCGGGAAGATCCGCATGTGCTCACCCGCATGCAGACGCCCGTTGTACAACGACCACAACTCCGGGCGCTGCATCTTCGGGTCCCACTGCCCGAACTCGTCACGATGGGAATAGACCCGCTCCTTCGCCCTGGCCTTCTCCTCATCACGCCGACCACCACCGAACGCCGCAGTGAACCCATGCGACTCGATCGCGTTCAACAACGTCCCGGTCTGCATCCGGTTCCGGCTGGTCTTCCCATCATCGACCACGACCCCCTCAGCGATCGCGTCATCGATCGAGGCCACCACCAACCGCACACCCAACCGCTCGACCCACCGATCCCGCGTCACCGTGACCTCATCGAAGTCCAGACCCGTATCGATCTGCAGAATCGGGAACGGGATCTTCGCCGGGAAGAACGCCTTCTCCGCCAACCGCAACATCACGATCGAGTCCTTACCCCCCGAGAACATCAACACCGGCTTCTCGAACTCAGCCGCGACCTCACGGAAAATATGGATCGACTCCGCCTCCAGCTGATCCAACTGACTCAACCGGTAATCAGCATGCGTCACAGACATGAAACAGGGGACCTCTCGTGGGGAACAGCAGCGCACATCGTAGCCGTCGGCACTCGTGCCGGACGACTCAGCCTCAATCCTGATCGACTTGGTCGCCATCGCGGTGCGCGCGGCCTCCCCGGTGCGAGGGAGAGTGGTGACCAGTCGGTAGCGTGGGTGACTCGCGAGGAGGCTGTGCATGTCCATGAGTGACCCGTCCGAGCAGGGCGTTCCTGCCGGGATCCTGACCGTCTGCATCGGGAACATGTGCCGCTCGCCGCTGGCCGAGCGCCTCCTCCGCCTCCACCTGGCGGATGCCGTCGCCACGGGTGTCGTCCGAGTCGACAGCGCTGGTGTGCGACCTGTGGTCGGCCATGCGATGGAGGAGAACGCCGCCGCCGAGCTCGTGCGGCTGGGCGGTGACCCGACCGGCTTCGCTGCGCGACGGGTCGAGCCCGACCTCGTGCTGGAGGCGACCCTCGTGTTGGCGATGACCCGGGAGATCCGGGCGGACGTCCTGCGTGAGCAGCCTCGGGCGATGCGCCGGACCTTCACCTTGCCCGAGTTCGCCGAGATCTGCCGAGGTCTGGCGCGTGAGGGAGTGGTCGCGTCGAGTGTTGCCGAGCTCGTGGCCACGGCCGCGCGGCGCCGCGCACTGGCGGCCGAGATCGATCAGGACATCCCCGACCCGATCGGACGGCCGGCTGCCGTGCACCGCGAGGTCGCAGACCGCATCGCTGCAGACATCGACGCCGTCGTCGCGGCACTGCACGCTTCGACGCAGGTCTAGGCGCTGAGGCCGGCCTGCACGATCAGTGCGACGCCGGCGGATCCGATGGCGCACTCGCCGCCGACGTGGCCGTCTCGTGCCCGCCGCTGTAGGTCCAGTCGTCGAGCTCGGCCACGGTCGGTGCGCCGAAGTACGGGAGACCCTGGCCCTTGCGCAGCACGGCCCAGACCAGGGGGACCAGGACGGCCATGGTCAGACCGACCAGACCGATCAGCACAGGGTGCGTCTCGTCCTTGCCGAGCGGAGCCCAACCGGCCTTGTCGAGGAGGGCGACGCCCGACATCGTCAGGACGACGACGATGCCGCGCCGGATGAAGGACTGCGGCACCTTCGGCGCGATCTTGCTGCCGAGCAGCGTGCCGGGCACCGACCCGACGATGAGGGGGATGGCGATCGACCAGTCCAGGCCGTTGAGCGCGATGTTCGAGATCGCAGCGGCGAGGACGAGGGGCACCGCCTGCACCAGGTCGGTGCCGACCAGCTTCACGGCGGAGAGCCCGGGGTAGAGCATCAGCAGCGCGATCATGATGACCGACCCGGACCCGACGCTCGTGATGCCGACCAGCAGCCCACCGAGGGCTCCGACCGCCAGGGTGGCGATCGGTCGGATGGTCGGATCGGGGTCACCGGCCGGACCCCCGGAGCGCACGCGGCGCAGGTTGACGTAGAGGCGCAACGCATACGTCGCGGCCGCCAGCAGGAGAGCGAACCCGATGCACATCTTGAGCACGTGATCGAGCTCGTCGGCGTCGCTGGTGACGTGGCGGACGACGTAGGGACCGGCGAAGGCCATCGGGACCGAGCCGAGGATCAACCACTTGGCCAGGCCGAAGTTCGGGGAGCCCTCGCGTGCGTGGACGATCGCGCCCCCGCTCTTGTAGACGGCTGCGGCCGTGAGGTCCGCGGTGACGACGGTCGCGGCCTCGCCGCCGCCGACGCCGAGGAAGATGAGCGCCGGCGTCATCAGGGCGCCACCCCCCATCCCGGTCAGACCGACGATCACGCCGACGAAGAAGCCCGCCGCCAGGATCGATAGCGCGGTGATGGTGATCAGGTCGTCCATGGAGGTGCCCTTCCTCGATCAGGTGTGCCGACCCGTCCACGCGCGTCGGGGTGCGTGGTCGATCGGCGCTCGTCACCGTCCGACCCGGCAGGTCGGCGAGGAACAGACGGATCTCCGCACCCAGATCTCCGCAAGCGGGCCGAGACTATCTCCTCGGCCCGTCGCGGTGTGGCGGCGCGCAGGCGGCTACCGGCCCGGGGTCAGGTCCAGGTATCCCGCGTCGCGTAATGCGATGAGGACGTCATCGAGTGCGTCGTCGATCGTGCGGCCGGTGGTGTCGACGCGGACGTCGGCGTCGGTCGGCTCGTCGTAGGGCGAGGAGATGCCGGTGAACTCGGGGATCTCGCCGCGGCGGGCCTTGGCGTAGAGGCCCTTGCGGTCGCGGCGCTCGCACTCCTCGAGGGGCGTGGCGACGTGGACCAGGAAGAAGGCGCCGCCGGCGTCGTCGACCATCGCGCGCACCTGCTGACGGGTCTCGTCGAACGGCGCGATCGGGCTGCAGACCGCCAGTCCGCCGTGGCGGGAGATCTCGGCCGCGACCCAGCCGATCCGGCGGATGTTGGTCTCCCGGTCGGCTTTGGAGAAGGTCAGGCCGGCGGACAGGTTGCGACGCACGACGTCGCCGTCGAGGCTGGTGATGGTGCGCGCGCCCTGCTCGAGGATGCGGTCCATCAGCGCCTGCGCGAGCGTCGACTTGCCGCTGCCGGACAGCCCGGTGAAGAACAGCACGAGGCCCTGCTCGCTCGGCTCCGGCTGGTCGCGTTCGACGATCGCGGCGATGGTCGGGGGCAGCTCCGCGTCGGACTCGACGACACCGGCGACCGGGTCGCCGCCGGCGTACGTCGCGACCACCTGCGCGCCGAGGGCGTGATCGCCGTCCGGGTCGTCGTGCGATGCCAGCGGCACGGCGACCACCACGGCGTCCGGCAGGACCTGCGCGGCCGCCAGGGTGGCGCGGATCAGAGCGACCCGCGAGAGCTCGGGGGTGCCGGTGCCGACCAGGGCCAGCAGGGCCAGCGGACCGAGACCGGCGAGCCGAGCGAGCTGGTCGACGTCGAGGGCGTCGGTGACCGGCACGAACGTGCGTCCGGCGTACTGCTCGCGCACCTGCGCCGGCGAGAGGTAGAGGCGACGGAACGGTCCGAACTGCGCGTGGGTCAGTGGCTCGACCGCACCGCCGGGGACGGTGACCCGGGCCAGCGGCAGACCCTCGGGATCGACCAGCTCGACGCCGCCGGCCGAGGTTGCGAGCTCGCGCACCTCGTCGGGGAGAGTCAGCGTGACCGGGCTCCCGGGCTCGTCGAAGCCCGCCGTGGGCAGCAGCGCGCCCGTCGAGAGCAGCTCGAGGTCGTCGAGCTCGCGAGGGGTCGGGCAGTGCTGGGGAAGGTCGGACACCGGGCCATCCTGCCAAAGCCGGGTCGTTAGCCTGCACCCATGTCCGATCCTGCTGCCGCCCGCCCCGTCGTCGCCGAGATCGTCCGCTCGGGCTTCGTCGAGGGCCGCCACTACGGCAGCGTCGTCGCGCTGGCCGCCGACGGGTCCGTCGAGTGGTCGGTGGGCGACGTGCGCAGCCCGATCCTGCCGCGATCGTGCAACAAGCCGGTCCAGGCGCTCGCGATGGTGGAGCTCGGGCTCGACCTGCCACCGGACCTGCTGGCCCTGGCCTGCGCCTCGCACTCGGGGGAGGACTTCCACCTCGACGGCGTACGCCGGATCCTCGCCGGCGCCGGCCTCGACGAGTCCGCCCTCCAGACGCCGCCGGACTACCCGCTCGACGACACGGCCAAGGAGGCCCTGATCCGAGCGGGAGGTGAGCGGAGCGCGATCGCGATGAACTGCTCGGGCAAGCACGCCGCGATGCTGGCCACCTGCGTCGTGCGCGGCTGGGACACCGCGACCTACCGCGCCTCCGATCACCCCCTGCAGCAGGCGATCGGCGAGACCTTCGCCCGTGCCACCGGCGAGGACGTCGCGGTGGTGGCGGTCGACGGGTGCGGAGCGCCGCTGCTGTCCACCTCGCTGGTCGGGCTGGCCACGGCGTTCCGGGCCATGGCCGTCGCCGCGGACGGGCCTGGGCATCGGATCGCCTCCGCGGTGCGTGCCCACCCGGCGCACGTCTCGGGCAGCACGCGCGACGAGCTGGCGCTGCTGACGGCCATGCCCGGTGCGATCGGCAAGGCTGGGGCGGAATCCTGCTACGTCGTCGCGCTGCCCGACGGGCGTGCCTTCGCGCTCAAGACCGACGACGGAGCACCCCGGGTGCGTCCGGTGCTGATGGCCGCAGCGCTGCGCCGTGCGGGAGTCGATCAGGAGGACTGGGTCGACGGCGACGCCGTACGCCGCACCGGCGAGCTGCCGCTGCTCGGCGGCGGGGTGCCGGTGGGCGAGATCCGCGCCTGCTTCTGATCCACGCTGCGGCGGTTTCGATACACCACCTCGGCGGCGCTCGACCGACGGGCCAACTCGTTGGTCGAGTAGGCGCGCCAGTGCCGTATCGAGACCCGGTGACGACGCGCTGTGGTGGTCTCGATACACCGCCTCGCTGGCGCTCGGCGGCACTCGACCAACAAGGGATCCCGCCTCGCTGGCGCTCGGCGGCACTCGACCAACGAGGGGGTCGTCCTTCTCGTTGGTCGAGTAGGCGCGCCAGCGCCGTATCGAGACCCGGTGACGACGCGCTGTGGTGGTCTCGATACACCACCTCGCTGGCGCTCGGCGGCACTCGACCAACGGGCCAACTCGTTGGTCGAGTAGGCGCGCCAGCGCCGAATCGAGACCCGGTGACGACGCGCTGCGGTGGTCTCGATACGCCACCGCGCTGGCGCTCGGCGGCACTCGACCAACGAGGCAACTCGTTGGTCGAGTAGGCGCGCCAGCGCCGTATCGAGACCCGGGGCCGGCTGCGCGGCGGTGGTCTCGATACGCCACCTCGCTGGCGCTCGGCGGCACTCGACCGCCGAAGTGCGGTGAACGCTGCGCTACTCGACCAACGAGGTGCGGTGATCGCGGCGTCGCTCGAATGACGGGCGTGTGCTTGCTCTGCAAGCGATCTTTCAGCGCTCAGACATGGGCCGTGTGAGTCAGTGCACAGCGCCCCGAGTTGCGTTTGCTAACTGTAGTTAGCACTATGGAGGCATGGCGAAGGGCAAGGTCTCCAAGACCGTCGGCTCCTTGGGCGACTACCTCAAGGAGCAGCGCACCACGGCACAGCTGTCGCTGCGCCAGCTCGCCGAGCAGGCGGGGGTCTCGAACCCCTACCTGAGTCAGATCGAGCGGGGCCTGCGCAAGCCGTCGGCGGAGGTACTCCAGCAGATCGCCAAGGCATTGCGAATCTCGGCGGAGCAGTTGTACATCCGCGCGGGGATCGTGAGCCCCGATGACGGCGTGGGCGGCAGTGTCGAGCTCGCCGTGCTCTCGGACACCGCCCTCACCGAGCGGCAGAAGCAGTCGCTGCTCGACGTCTACCAGTCCTTCCTCGCCCTGAATTCCGCCCAAGCTGGGCCGTCCGGGTCCGAGGGCTGATCCACCCCACCGGAGCGACGTCCTCGTCGCCCACCACATGAAGGAGCAGGACATGGCCAAGGCCAAGTTCGACATCAAGTCCGAGGCGACCAAGTCGCTCTACGTCGGGGCCGGCGTGGCCGACCTGGCCGTCGAGGCCGTGCGCGAGGTCGTCGCCGACGTCCAGAAGAAGTTCGTCGAGGTCCAGAAGGACGTGCAGACCAAGGTCGCCGACGTCCAGAAGACCGTCACCGGCTTCGAGTTCCAGCCGAAGGCCCTGCGCGAGCAGGCCGTGACCGTCGTCAACACCCGCGTCGAGGTGCTCACCGACGAGGCGAAGGCCCGTCGCAGCGCCGTCGAGGCCCGCGTCGCCGAGCTGCAGAGCGAGGCCAAGGCCCTTCCGACGAAGGTGCAGACGGTCGTGCTGGAGAACGTCGCCACCGCGACGACGACGTACGCCGACCTCGCCAAGCGCGGCGAGGTCCTGGTCGGCCGGATCCGCAAGCAGGAGACCAGCAAGGCCACCGTCACCTCCGCGAAGACCACCGTCTCGAGCGCCAAGGCGACCAAGACCACCGCCAAGAAGGCGACCAAGAAGGCCGTCAAGAAGACGACCCCCGCGGCCAAGCGCACGACCACCTCGGCCAAGAAGACCGTCTCGGCTGCTGCGAAGGCCGCCCCGGCCGCCGCCACGAAGGTCGGCGACTGAAGAGAAGACCCTGAGCAGCTGACGCTGTTCTGAGCCACTCGCTCCAGCATCTGGCGCCTCGGACCCGACGGGTCCGGGGCGCCTGTGCGTGCTGCCGGTGCGGCTGGCGCCTAGGCTTCCCCCATGTCGAACGGGTACAGCCTCGAGCTCAACTTCTACCTGCTGCTCGCCTTCGTGCTGCTGGTGGTCAAGCTGTTCGCCTTCATCAGCTCGCTGACCTACTCGGCCGAGTCCTACTCCGCCGCCAACAAGCTCACCAAGCCGGCGTGGACGATCATCCTGGGCGTCGGGGTCGCCGTGCAGCTGCTAGTGCTCGGCTCGCCGACCTTCCTGCTGAATCTCGTCTTCACGATCGCCGCGCTGGTCTTCCTCGCCGATGTACGTCCGGCCATCAAGGGGTTGACAAGACGGTAACGTCTTGCCGTTCGTCGTCGCAGGCCCGCGATCGCCGATAAACTCATGCCTGGCGACGTGAGTTCGGTGCTCACGCCAGACGAAGATGGGGCCAGTCGTGGTGGGAGAGTTCGAGAACCGACCGTGGGGCGCGTGGTACGTGCTCGACGAAGGAGACGGCTTCAAGGTCAAGCGTATCGACGTGCTGCCGCAGCAGCGCCTGTCGTACCAGACCCACGAGCACCGTGCTGAGCACTGGTTCATCGTGACGGGCAAGGCCACCTGCGTGATCGACGGCGAGCAGGTCATCGCCGGACCGGGTCAGACCGTGGACGTGGCCATCGGCCAGCCGCACCGGATCACCAACATGGAGGACGAGCTCCTCCAGATCATCGAGATCCAGATGGGTCGCTACACCGGCGAGGACGACATCGTCCGCCTCGAGGACGACTACGGCCGCGACGGCTGCTGCTGACCGGGTAGCGGGTCGGGAACGCGTCAGTCGATCCCAGCCCGCTCCCCAGGTGTCGCCGCGGCATCAGTTCGTCCGCGAGCCGGCGTCGTCACGTCGCCCCGGGGAGCGGAGACTGCCAGTGATGGCATGTGAAGTCTTCCCCGGCTGAGCGTCGTGTCGACGACGCGCACTGCGCGCCTACTGACTCACGCACGCCACACGCGCGTGAGTCAGTAGGCGCCGCGGCTCGTGAAGACGGCGCTGACGGTCTTCACCAGGATGCTGACGTCCTGCATCATCGACCAGTTGTCGACGTAGTAGAGGTCCAGGCGCACGGCCTCCTCGAAGGAGAGGTCGGAGCGACCCGAGACCTGCCAGAGCCCGGTGAGGCCCGGGCGCACGTGGAGCCGCCGGCCGGTGTCGCCGCGGTAGAGCTCCACCTCGGCCGGCAGTGAGGGGCGAGGTCCGACCAGGCTCATCTCGCCGCGCAGCACGTTGAACAGCTGCGGGAGCTCGTCGAGCGAGAAACGGCGCAGCCAGCGGCCCGGGCGGGTGATCCGCGGGTCGTCCTTCATCTTGAACATGCCGCCCTCGTAGGCCTGTTCGGCGTGCAGCTCGGCGAGGCGCGCCTCGGCGTCGACCACCATCGTGCGGAACTTGAGGCAGTTGAAGACCTGGCCGTTGCGACCGGTGCGGATCTGACGGAAGAGCACCGGACCGCGGTCGTGCGCCCAGACGTTGACCGCCACGAACGCGAGCAGCGGGAGGAACATGAGGATCAGCGCGAACGCGCCGAGGACGTCGAAGGCCCGCTTGCCGAGGCTCGCGGCGTCGCGAGCGGTCGGCGGGCTGATGTGCATCAGCGGCAGGCCGCCGACCGGGCGGACCCGGATCCGCTCGCTGGAGACATCCGTGACGCTCGGGGCGACGATGAGCTGCACGTGGTGGCGCTCGAGGTCCCACACGAGTCGACGCATCTGGTTGCCCGAGTCCAGGGCGCCGCCGGCGAAGAAGATGACGTCGACCGCCGCGCCGTCGACCAGGCTGGTCAGGTCCTCGGCGTTGCCGATCACCTCGATGCCGGACGCGGTGCGATCGGCGGGATACATCTCGGGCGTCAGAGCGCCCACCACGTCGTAGCCGAGCCAGTCCTCACGTGCCAGGACGCCGGCGATCTCGTCGACGTGCGACGGTCCGCCCACGATCAGCACCCGCTGGCGCAGAGCGCCGCGACGCCGTGCCGTGTGCAGCGCGTGGCGCAGCAGCAGTCGGCCGACGAGCAGACATGGGATTCCGACCAGGAAGGTCAAGCCGAAGAAGCCGCGACTGAGAGGGAACTTGGCGAGGTAGCAGCCCACCCCCACCAGGCCGGCGGTGACCAGGCCCGCATTGAATACCCGCTTGAGCTCGTCGGTGCCGGCGCCGAAGACGTTCTCCCGGTAGCCGCGCAGCAGGAACGTCGTCAGCAGCCAGCCGGCGATGATCAGCGGTCCGACGGTCATCACGCTGCCGGACGTGTCGGCGCTGCTCTCGAACACGTCGAGACGCGCGCGGCCGATCACGGCCACGACCATCACGCCCGTGATGATCGCGAGGTCCATCACCAGCGCGGTAGCAGGCAAGTAGCGCAGCGCACGGCTGGCGCG
>WLIH01000058.1 GCA_009702305.1 Actinomycetota bacterium
CCAGGCACTGTCGAAGCCGAGCCGCTCGCCGAGCTCGATGATCTGCAGCGTCGACTCGTGGCCGGGCCCGGGATCGGCGGGGTCGAAGAGCCCGATCGTGAGGAAGCCTAGGCGGCGCAGCGCTCGGGCGGGTGCGGTCGTCACGCGACCGAGCCTAGGTGGGGCCCGTGCGGGGATACCCGGTCGACCGGGCATCCCTGCACGACACGACACACCAGAGCTGCCGAGAGGTGGCCCGGACGACTCTGGTGTGTCGCGAACCCTTATCCACAGGCGATCGAGCCACCCGGCGCGGGCGGCATCGGGCGGGGTATCTCGTCGTCATGGATGATCGCTGACGCCCGCATGCCCCTGCCTGCCCTGCCCTGACGACGCCGGTGCCGGTCGACCCCGAGGGCACGACCGGCCCCACGAAGGGCCAGGCCCGAGGCCCGACCTGGCGGCGTACGACGCCCGGGCTCTACGTGCCGGCGAGCGTCGACGCGGCCGTCGTCGAGCAACGCATCCGTGAGCAGTCGATGCGCCTCACGTCCGGGGCGGTGACCGGCTGGGCCGCGCTGCGACTCCACGGAGGCGGGTTCTTCGACGGGCTGGGTCCCGACGGGCGGACGGTCCGGCCGGTGCCGGTCGTCGTCGGGGGCGATCGGATCCGGCCCTGCGCAGACATCCACCAGAGTCGGCACCGGTTGCGGCCCCACGAGGTCGTCGTCCGGCACGGCATCCGGTGCACGACCCCGGAGCGAGCGGTGATCGACGAGATCCGTCGCCTCGACGACGTGCGCGAGGGCGTGGTCACCCTCGACATGGCGTGCGCAGCGCGGCTGACGTCGATCTCGCGGGTCCGCACCGTCGTCCTCGGCGTCGGCGGCCGGCGTCTCGACACCGTCAGGACGGCCCTGGGGTTGGCGCACGAGCGCAGTCGCTCGCCGTGGGAGTCGCGGCTGCGGCTGCTGTGGGAGATCGATCTCGGGTGGTCCCGCCCGCTCTGCAACTGGGCCATCCTCGACCGGGACGGTCAGCTGCTCGGCAAGCCGGACCTGCTCGGTCCGGAGCTCGGCCTGGTGGCGGAGTACGACGGCGCGCTGCACCGAACGCGCTCACGGCACCGCCGCGACGTACGCCGCGAGGAGGCGTTCAGGCGTGCCGGGCTGGAGGTCGTGACGTTCGTCGCCGGCGATCTGGACGAGACCGCGGCAGCCATGTCCCGGCTGCAGGCCGCGCGTGAGCGCGCGGGTCGTCCTGGCACGTGGGTGCTCGGCGCGACGCCGTCGCCCAGCCTTGACGAGTTGCTCGATCAACGAGATTGGCTCCGCGGCCTTGCCGACGACGCGTCATGACACACCAGAGTCGTCCCGAGCGTCTCCCGACGACTCTGGTGTGTCGTGTCGTGCAGGGATACCCGGTCGACCGGGTATCCCGACACAGCAGCGCGACCCGCACGGAGTGCTACGCCGGCACCCAGCACACGCCGTAGGTCTGGCCGGCTGCCCACTGCTCGGACGAGGGCCACTCGTAGCCCCAGCGGTAGCTGAGCGGATCGTCGGCGGCGTCGCGGCCGGCGTCCTCGCACGGCGTCTGGCCGGCCTCGCGGGCCGTGGCCTCGCCGGGATAGTCGCCCGAGGGCAGGTCGACGACGGAGATCGCGCGCCAGCGGTGCGGACCCGAGCAGATCACGCGACGGAACGACGCCGTGCCGGGCTCGGCGGTGGCGCACAGCCCGTAGCGCTCGCGGCCGGCGGCGGTGGCGAGGATCCCCTGCAGCCTGCCGGTGAGCGGGGCGAGGTCCTCGCTGGCAGCGAGGGCGATCACGTCGCAGCGGTACCAGTCGGCGCCGGCGTCGGACTCCTCGACGGTGGGGGTGAACCACACCGCCCGCAGCACGCTGAGGCGCTGGGCCTCGAGACCGCCGCCCAGGAACTCGACCAGCCGCTCCGGGCACCGGGTGGCGACCTGTTGCTGCACCCGGTCGGAGTCGACGGCCAGCAGGTGACCCGAGACGACCGCGTCGAGCTGGTCGACCGCGAAGGTGCGGGCCGTGTGCTCGAGGGCGCAGGAGACCGGCTCCGAGTCGTCGACGGGCGCCACGGCCTCGCGGTAGGTCAGCTGGCGGCAGGTGCCGGTGCTGGGACGCGAGGAGGCCGCCGCGGACGGCGCCGACGGCGCGGAGGGCGTGGCGCTCGGCGAGGCGGCAGGCTCGCCCGGGCCCGAGCCGTCGCTGCACCCCGCGAGAGGGACGGCGAGGGCGAGCAGCAGCGCGACCACCGCGGTCGGGCGTCGGATCAGTGCGACGTGCGTGCCCAGCACACCGACCGCCTGTTGCCCGTGGACCACTCGGCCTCGTGGAAGAAGGTGTAGCCGTAGTCGTAGCTCTCGGGATAGCCGAGCCAGGCCGCCACCGAGTCGGCGCAGAAGTCGCGGGTCTGCACCTCGGAGACCCGGTCGCCGGGGTAGTCGTCGCCGGGCTCGCCGAGCTTGATCGTGGTCACCGCGCGCCAGACGTGATCCTCGGTGCACGGCACCTTCGGCGATCCGGCGACGGTCGGGCCGTCGGCGCACGCCATCCAGTCGTCCTCGGGGATGCCCGCGAGCAGCCCCTCGGTGCCGGCGGGCAGGTCGACGTACGACGGGCTCTGCTCGCCGCCGCCGATCAGGTCGCAGCGGTACCACCGGGCGCCGTCGTCCCACTCGCTCTCGGTCGGTCGGAACCACGCCCAGCTCAGCACCGTGCGCATCACGACGGACTCGTCCGCGCCCAGGTGCACGCGGAAGGCCTCCGAGCAGGTGTCGTAGGCCCACGCGCCGAGCGCGCTGTCGTCGTACTCCGTCTCGGCGAACTCGTCGGGCAGGTCGCCGGCCGCGAAGGTCTCGGCCGTATGCGCCTGCGTGCACGCCACCGGCTCGGTGTCGTTGCTCGACGCGGCGACGTCGTCGGCGTCGAGGTCGCGGCAGGCACCGACCTCGGGGACGGTCTCGGTCGACCCCGGGTCGCGGTCCTCGCCGCACCCGCCCAGGGCGAGTGCGGCGAGAAGGGCGACGGCGGCGAGGGGGAGCGGGCGGGTCAGCACGGTCCTCCTCGGTCGTCGTCGGTCAGCCTGGTCGATGCGCGCCGACTCTAACGGTGCCGGCTCAGCGCAGCCGGATCGTGCTCGTCTCGCGCGCACCGTCGGCGGTGCTCACGACCACCGTCGCGATCCGGACCCGGCCGCTGCGCAGGGCACCGGCGGCCGCGGAGCGCACCGCGAGACGCAGCGTGCTGCTGCCCTCCTCGACGTACGCCGTGCCGCGGGCCAGGACCGAGCCGGCACGCAGCGCGCCGACCCGCTTGCGCGAGAGCAGCGTGACGGTGACCGAGCCGGCGTCCGTGCTGCTCACCGCCAGCTTGACCAGGCGTCCGGCCGAGGCGACGAGGGCCGACGGCGCCGGGGTGACCGAGCCGGAGCCGCCCGTGCGGGCCGCGCGGAAGGTCGCCGAGCTCGCATCGTCGGAGGTCGTGGCGTCGGGGGAGCTGGTGGTGACGACCGCGGTGTTGGTGATGTCGCGGGTGCCACCGAGCTCGCCGCCGGTGCGGACCGACAGGCACAGCAGGCCGATCCGCGCGGTCAGCGAGGAGCCGGTGGGGTTGGTGAACTTGAAGACCCGGGTCTTGGGCTGCGGGTCGTTGCCGAGCGAGACCAGGCCGGCGTCCATCGACCACGAGGCCACGATGCCCTTGGCGTCGTCGGCGCAGGTCAGCTGAGCCTCGACCGTCTGACCGGCGGGCACGGTGACGGTGCCGCTCAGCTGCTGCAGGGACAGGTCGTGGCTGTGACCGGCGCTGACCGCGAGCGTGCTCGACAGGCAGCGGATCGCGAAGGTCCCCGTCGCCGAGGCGGGCACGTCGATCTCGAAGGTCCACCCGGTGCCGCCGTCCGCGGTGCGTCGCTGGCTGGTGCGCAGCTGGCCACTGCCAGAGGTGAAGGTCCAGCCGGGAGCGACCGCGACCTGGCCGGGCGCGCAGGTCAGCTCGACCGTGTGGGTGCCGGAGGACAGCTCCACCGCCGACGTGACCGGGGCCGAGACCACGACGTCGTGCTGGTGGCTCTCGCCGGAGACGGTGCGCGCCGAGAGGCACACGACGTTGACCTTGGCCTGGACCTGGCCCGTGGCGTCGTTGCGCACGGTGCCGGTCCAGCCGGTGCCGTCGGCGGTCGCGCTGCTGGCCAGGACCACGGCGTCGGCGAAGGTGCCGGTGCCCTGGTCGACCGCGTCGAGACGCACGCCGCCGTCGGTGGCGAGGAAGCCGCTCGGGCAGGTCGCGGTCGCCGTCTGCGTCGTGCCGGCCGGCAGACCCAGGTGGGTCTCGAC
The DNA here is from genome assembly GCA_009702305.1 of Actinomycetota bacterium. Lineage (GTDB taxonomy): Bacteria > Actinomycetota > Actinomycetes > Propionibacteriales > Nocardioidaceae > Nocardioides. The sequence goes on from WLIH01000058.1 coordinate 4,345, forward strand.
CTTGGTGACGTCGAGCTGGTGCGACTGGGTCGGATCGGCCGAGCCGGCGATCGGGTCGACCGTCGCCTTGAGCGTGATCGTGGTCGACGTCCCGGCAGCGATGGAGCCGATCGGGCAGGTCACCGTCGAGGCGGCCACGCTGCAGGTCGCCCCGCTGACCGAGGCGTACGTCGTGCCGGCGGGGAGAGCGTCGGTGACGACGACGTCCTGCGCCGCCGCAGGCCCGGCGTTGGCCGCGACCAGCGTGTAGGTGACCGTGTCACCCGGCGCCGCCGTGGCCTTGTCGACGGTCTTGGTGATCGACAGGCCGGCGCCGCGCACCACCGGGACGGTGGCCGTCGCGGTGTTGTTGGAGAGGTCGACGTCGGTCGACGTCGTGCGAGCGGTGGCCGTCGCCGTGAGCGGTCCGGCCGGGTGGTCGGCGACCGTGACGTTGACCGAGCGCGACACGTGGGCGCCGGGAGCCAGGTCGGCCGGGCTCAGGGTGCAGGTGACCACGCGGGTCGCTGCGGCGTACGAGCAGCCGGGGTCGGCGCTGACGAAGGTCGCGTCGCCCGGCACGTCGATGTCGACGGTGGGCTGCACGGGCGTGCCCGGCCCGGCGTTGGCGACGGTGGCGGTCAGGGTGAGCGTCTCGCCTCCGGTCGCGCCGGCCAGGCTCGGGGACAGCGTGACGCTCAGGTCGACGCTCGAGGCCACCGCGTGGTCGGTGAGGGCGCGGTTGTTGCCCAGAGCGGCCTCAGGCTCCGAGGTGGAGACGGTCGCGGTCGTCGGCACCGACGCGGGTGCGGCCGGGCCGCTCGCCAGCGTCGCGCGCACGGCGATCTGCGGCACGCTCGCGCCGGCACCGACCGTGCCGAGATCGCACACGAGCTGCTGGCCGGTGACCTGACAGCGGGGGTCGAGACCCGCGGTGACGATCGTGACCCCGGCGGGCACCGTGAAGCGCACGACCGAGTCGGCGGCCGGCGACGTGCCGAGGTTGGCGACGTCGAGCAGCCAGGTGTACGTCGAGCCGGCCGCGAGTGCGCTCGGGTCGCCCTGGACCCGGCTGGTGATCGCGAGGTCGACCGGCTTCACCTCGACCGAGGCCGACGCGTGGTCGTTGGTGCCGGTCGGGTCGTTCTCGTGGGCGTTGACGACGGCGTCGTTCACGAGGGTCGCGCCGGCGGTGCCGAGGCCGACCTTGGTGGTGATCTGCTTGCTGGTGCTGGCGCCGTTGGCGAGGGCGCCGAGCTCGCAGACGACCTGCGACGCGGTCGGGCCGCTGGTGCAGCCGGTCGATGCGGAGACGAAGGTCAGCCCGGTCGGCAGGGTGTCGACGACGGTGGAGCCGGTCGAGCGCGACGGGCCGTGGTTGGTCACCCGGAGCGTCCAGGTGACCGTGCCGCCGACGGGCGCGGTGGCCACGTCGGACGACTTCGCGATCTCGAGGTCGGTGATGGCGACCGTCGGGGCGCTGTCGACGTGGCTGTCGTTGTCGTGGACGCCGTCGCCGCCGCCACCGACGACGCCGGTGTTGGCGACGGTGGCCGCAGCGTCGTCGGTGACCGTGGCGACCAGGTCGATCGTCGGGTACGCCGCACCCGGGGCGAGGGTGTCGGAGCGGGTGCAGGACACCACGCCGGCGGCCTGCGTGCAGGTCCAGCCGCTGCCCGTGGCGCTCACGTAGGTCAGGCCGCTGGGCAGGGCGTCGGTGACGGTCACCGTGCCCTGGGTCCGCGCCGAGCCGACGTTCGAGACGTCGAGGTGGTAGGTCGTGGTGGCCCCACGCACCAGGGCGCCGGTGTGGCTCTTCTCGATCGCGAGATCCGGGGCAGCGACGGTGACGTCGACCGAGCTGACGGCGGTCAGCGGCGTGCCGAGGCTGGCCGAGGCGAAGCTCGCGGTCGCGGTGTTGCGGACCTGCTCGCCGTCGGCGACCGGGCTGAGCGGACCGTTGACCACCACGTCGAACGTCACGGCGTAGGACTTGCCGACGGCGATGGTGCCGCCCGCGGTCGAGGTGGCTCCGGTGCCGAGGCGGGCCACCACGCGGTTGTCGACGGCGTCGTACTCACCGAGGTCGTCGCCGGCGGCGTCGGTGGCAGCCGAGGTGACGCCCGTGGGCTGCGTGAGCTTCAGCGTGCCGGGGCGGTAGGTCGTGTCGGCCGGGATCGGGTCGCGCAGCACGAAGCCGGTGGCGCCGTCCTGGCCGTTGTTGGTGCCGGCGATCGTGTAGCGCAGCACGTCGCCCTGCTCGACGAGTCCGCCGTTGACGTCGACGACCGTCTTGGTCTGGTCCATCTTGGGTGCGTAGAGGTCGGTCGCGAAGGTCACGACGCCGGGCGCGTAGACGTCGCCGGCGGTGGTGAGGCCGATCGTCGCCGTCGTGGCGCCGTTCGAGATGTAGGAGTTGCCGACGGTGAGCATCGACTGCTCGAAGCCCATGTTGTTGGGGTAGCTCGGGTTGTTGCCGGTGCGCAGGTTGCCGCCGCGGCTGCTGCGCGAGTCGAAGAAGTTGCCCGAGGGGTGCTGCGCGTCGGCCAGTGCGACGCCGTTGAGGCTCGCGCCGTCGCCGACCAGACCGAGGTCGCCCTCGTAGGTCACGAAGCCGAGCGTGGTGTTGACCTGCCCGGCCGGCGGCGTCTTGAAGCCGGAGACCGAGATCGACCCGGAGCTCGATCCGTTGATCGACTTGAGACCGTCGAAGACGCTGAGGTTGCGGGCCGGCTGGCTGGTGTCGCGGTAGGCGATGACCAGCGACCAGCCGCCGAGCCGGTCGGCGCCGGTGCCGGTCTGCACGTTGGCGACCGTGTAGGTGCCGTTGCCGGCGGCCGCGACGCGCGAGGTCACGTCGGCGAAGCCCTGGTAGATGATGTCGCCGTCGTCGACCACGGACGCGGTGATCGTCGTGTACGACGACGCGCCCGGCGCCTTGAGCTTGACCGTGTTGCGGGCGCTGGTGGTCGGAGCGGCCGAGCCGCCGCTGCCGGCAGTGACCTCGCCACCCCAGTAGAGACCGGCGAAGAGGACCGTCGCGCCCGCGGGCAGCGCGAGGGTGGACTGGCTGGAGTTGAAGGTCGAGGAGTCGGAGTCGACGTCGACGTACTGCATCGCGTAGGCGTTGTTGTTGACCGCCGAGTTGGCCGTGCTCGAGACCGGGGCGGTGCGCGCACCCGCGCAACCGGGGGTGGCGGTGTTGCACGTCATCAGCGTGTTGCCGACGATCTCGATGTCGCCGGTGTCGTTGGTCGAGAAGCGCGAGCTGAACGCGCGGTCGGCCGCGGCCGCCGGCGTCGCCGGGATCATCGCGAAGACGCCCAGCACCATGAGGAGTGCGACCACCCCGCGTCCTGCTGCTCGACGGACGTGCGTGCTGGTGCTGTGGTCGCGGTCGCGCGTGAGCACGCCGACGGTCCCCCCCGAAACGGTCATGCGACCACTATCGGCGGGTTCAGGTCACCGGCGAGCGATGGTTACCCAACCCTGGTGATGTTGTGGAGAAGGTAACGATCAGTCGCCCGGCGCGATCAACGCCGCCAGCGTCGCGCCCAGGTCGTACGCCGCAGCCAGCGCCGCGTCGTCGACGTGGCCGAGCACCTCGAGGACCGGGGCGGACTGCTGCCAGGCCAGGGCCTGCACGATCGACTGCACGGAGCGCACCGCCCCGGTCGTGTCGTAGCGCCCGTGCACCCACAGGCCGTAGGGCTTGCGTCCGTCCGTCGGCGCGCCCGCGCCGCCGTCCTCGCCCAGCGAGCCGCCCGCCTGCAAGAACACCGTGTCGAAGAAGTGCTTGAGCGCTCCCGACATGTAGCCGAAGTTCGCCGGTGTGCCGAGCAGGTAGGCGTCCGCGGCCAGCACGTCCTCGGCTCCCGCCTCCAGCGCCGTCCGCACCACGATCTCGACGCCCTCGATCGCGTCGTCCCCGGCCCCCGCCACCGCCGCAGCAGCCAGCGCCTCCACCGACGCCGTCGGCGCGTGCTGGACGATCAACAACCGCGACATGCCTCGACCCTAGGACCCCGAGGCCGTCCACAGGACGACGAGCCTCGGGTTGCCGACGTCGCGGCGGGGCATCCCGCCCGGGGGCCTGGACCTTCGTCCTCCGGTGCGGAGCCTGGGCCACTACGGTGCGGTGATGGGGTTCTTCGACTTCCTGCAGGACAACCCGCGCTACGCGGGGCGGCGGCTGGCGATCAACCGGCTCAACAAGCGGCACCGGTTCCTGGTGCGGCCCTACCGCTCGGAGATCGCCGGGGCGCGGGTGCTGGATCTGGCCTCGCACGACGGGCGCTGGCCCTACGCGCTGAGCGCGGCGGGGGCACGCGAGGTGGTCGGGGTCGAGGCCCGCCCCGAGATGATCGACCAGTTCGCGGCCTACCCCGAGGGCGAGGTCAAGGACCGGGTCCGGCTCGTCGAGGGCGACGTGTACGTCGAGCTGCCGCGGCTGATCGAGGCGGGCGAGACCTTCGACGTCGTCGCGGTCTACGGGCTCCTCTACCACCTGACCGACCACTACGGGCTGCTCGCGCTGATCGCGCGCCTCCGGCCGCGGTTGATCGTCATCGACAGCGAGTTCGCGCTCAGCGCGGACCCGGTGGTGCGGTTCGCGATGGAGTCGACCGAGAGCCACCTGAACACGATCGCCCACGTGCCGGGCCAGGGGGCTGCACCGATCGGGGTGCCGAGCCGGTCGGCGATGGAGCTGATGGCGCGCTCGCTGGGCTACGAGACCACGTGGGCCGACTGGGAGTCGCTGCCCGAGCGTCAGCGCGGTGGGCTGGCGTCGTACTACCGCCAACCACCGCGCTGGAAGCGACGCGACACCTGCGCGCTGCGCCCGGTGACCTAGGGCGCGCTGGGAGGTCGAGCAGCGTCGCGCATCCGGTAGAGGCTCAGAGCGAGCAGCCCCGCGAAGAGCACGGCGTCGACCACCGTGACCGCCGAGACCAGCGCGGTCAGGCCGTCGACGGTGAGCCCGGCGACCAGGAGTGCCGCGACCGCGATCC
>WLIH01000059.1 GCA_009702305.1 Actinomycetota bacterium
CAGGGGGCTCTCGGTCATCGTGGCGCCGTTGACCCCGTTGTAGGCGCTCATCACGAGCCACGCCTCCGAGCGCACGGTCGTCTCGAACGGCGCCAGGTAGACCTCGTGCAGGGGCTGCTCGTCGAGCAGCACGTCGACGGTCATCCGGTCGGTCTCCGAGTCGTTGGCGACGTAGTGCTTCGGGCAGGCCGCGACCCCACCGGCCTGGACACCGCGCACGATCGCCGCGCCGAGCTCGCCGGTCAGCAGCGGGTCCTCGGACAGCGCCTCGAAGTGCCGCCCGCCATAGGGGGTGCGGTGCAGGTTGAGGGTCGGGCCCAGCACCACATGCACGCCCTTGTCACGCGCCTGCGAGGCCAGGGCCAGACCGAAGCGGTGCGCCAGGTCGACGTCCCAGGCGGCCCCCAGGCAGCTGCCACTCGGCAGGGAGACCGAGGTGTCGCGCTCGTCGAAGCCGAGCCCGCGCACCCCCGCCGGCCCGTCCGAGAGCACCATCTCGCGCAGGCCGATGCCGGGCGCCGTGTGGGTGGTCCAGAAGGACGCACCCGTCAGCAGCCGCACCTTGTCCTCGAGGGACAGCGCGGCCAGGAGGTCGAGCAGCTGATGGTCGGTGGGCAGCTGGTCGTCGGTGGGCAGCTGGTCGTCGGTGGGCGGCGCAGGCTCGGACATCGTGCTCCTCAGGCGCGGACAGGGTCGGGGGTGTGCACGGGCAGCGACAGCCAGGTGCCGTCGCCCACGGCGACCTCGTGGCGCGAGATCACCAGGCGCTGCGCGGTGGCCAGCGCGTCGCCGGTGCCGGTGTTGACCGGGACGATCGGGTGCGCGCCGCTGCTCACCTGCAGCCGGACCGCGTGACCCGGCTCGAAGCGGTGAGCCGTCCCGGCGAGCGGGATCTCCAGGTCCAGCCAGCCGTCGGCGTCCCGCACGGCGCTCGCGCCGGTGAGCCGGACGACCCCGTCGGTGACGTTGCGCGAGCGGCCGCGCGCGTCGACGTCGCACAGTGTCGCGACGTAGTCGACCTCGTCGTGACTCGGCCGCACCCGCAGCCGCAGCGACGGCGCGCCGATCACGGTGAGGGGGGTGGTGCGAGCCGGCGCGGTGAAGACCAGCACGTCGTCGCGCGACTCTCGGCGCCGCTGGGACTTGCTGCCGGCCCGCAGGATGTTGAGGGTGCGCCCTCCGGCGGCCGGCGTCGGGTCGGCCGGGTCGAAGTCGTAGGTCACGACGAGCTCGGTCGACGGCGTCTCGCCGAGGCGACCGGCACTGCCGGGGAAGCACGCGTACTCCGTCGAGGGCGGCGGCCAGGTGGCCAGCCCGACCACGTCGCTGGTGCCCCCGACGTGCGCCCGGATCGGCAGGTCGTCGCCGAGGTCGTCGACCGGCTGGGCGGGCTTGAGCTGGCGCTCGAGGAAGTCGTACCAGAGGTGCAGGGTGGCCTGGTGCAGCCCGACGCTGCCGTGGTGCCAGGGCCCGATCTCGAGCCGGAAGGGCACCCCCGCCTCCTGCAACCGCGCGACGTCGCGCAGCTGGGCGGTGTGGAACAGGTCGAACCAGCCTGAGGTCATCGCGATCGGCCGCATGCCCTCGCGGGTGCGGCCGAAGTCGCCGAGGTGGGTCCAGTAGTCCGCGGACGGATCCTCGCTGTCGATCCAGGTGGTCAGGTCCGGCAGCTCGTAGCCCATCAAGCGGCGGCCCGCCCCGCGCAGCGGCAGCTCGGCGGCACTGCGGCGCAGGTCGCGTCGCACCATGAACAGGAAGCCGACCCACTTGCGCCACTCGGCGCGCTCCTGCATCTCGAGCGCCCACATCCAGGTCAGCGCCGTCTCCAGCGCGAAGACGCCCTCCGGGTAGAGCACGCCGTCGCGGATCTCCGAGGTCGTCACCGACATCGCGTGCCCGCGCAGCCATGCCGGCGGATCGCTGGCGATCGCCCACTGCGTCATCCCGACGTAGCTGCCGCCGGCCGTCACCGCCCGGCCGGGGAACCACGGCTGCTGCTCGATCCAGGCCAACGTGTCCTGGCCGTCGGCGGGCTCCTGGAGGAACAGCGCCCGCTCACCGCCGGAGTCGAAGGTGCCCCGACAGCTGACCACGAGCACCTGGTAGCCGCGCTCGGCCAGCATCATCGCCTCGTCGGGCTGGATCCGCCGCCCGTACGGCGTGCGCATCAGCACCAGGGGCGCCGGCCCCTCGTTCGCCCCGTCGATCGAGCTGTCGATCGGTTGGGGCACCCAGTGCGTCGCCGCGAGCTCGACGCCGTCGCGCATCGGGATCCGCACGCCCTGGTCGAGCGTGTAGGTGTGGGTCGCCGGGGCGAAGCCCCAACGTCTGGCCTTGCGGGCGCTGCGACGCGTCAACGTGGGCTCCGGGGGGTCGGGTGAGGGCGGGGCGGCGTCATCATGCCGGATGTGGACGCCCTGTTAAAGTGGTTTAGGTAAACCGAATGCCGACGGTATGCACCGGACTGTGCCCCAGCCCGCCGCCGCGTCGGCCATGATGAGCGCCGGCGGCGCACGAGATGCCCGTCGAGCCGGCAGCCGCTGGCCCGCAGCGGAAGGGAGCAGAGCCGATGGCAGACCAGCGCCGGGTCCTCGGCGGCCCCCGAACGGCGCGCGACCGAGTGACCATCTACGAGGTCGCCGAGCGTGCCGGAGTCTCGATCGCCACCGTCTCCCACGCCCTGAACCGACCCGAGAAGGTCAACCCCGCCACCCGCAGCCGGGTGCTCGACGCGGTCGACGAGCTCGGCTTCACACCCAAGGCCAGCGCGGTGTCCCTGGCCCGCAAGGGCGTGGGCCGGATCGGCGTCCTGGCGGCGTTCGGCGGCTACCCGACGTACCTGCAGCGGCTGGTCGGCGTCATGGAGGCCTGCCGCGAGAAGAACATCGACGTCGTCCCGTTCGACGGCGGCGTCGACGCCGAGGGCATCGAGCCCTGGCTGAGCACCCTGCCGGCCACCGGCCGCCTCGACGGCCTGCTGATCATGGGCGACGGCCTCGACGAGGCCTCGGCGGCCCGCCTGGTCCAGCGCCGGCTGCCGACCGTCCTGGTCGACCACCTGCACCCCGACTTCAGCTGCGTCACCGTCGACGACGAGCACGGCGGCTACCTGCTGGGACGTCACCTCATCGACCAGGGCTACGTCGAGGCGGGGCGCGAGGCCGACCTCGTCTTCGCCGGCCCGACCCCCAGCACGGCGGTGCTCACCAGCCCGGGCGCCAAGCGGGTCAGCGGCCTCGTGCGCGCGCTCGCCGAGTCCGACATCGACGCCTCGGCCGTGACGCTGCTGGTCACGGAGGACGACTTCGACGGCGGCGTGGCCGCTGCCCAGGACATCCTCACCATGCCGCGTCTGCCTCGCCTGGTCGTCGGCAATCACGACGCCGTCGCCGCGGGGGTCCACCTCGGCCTGTCGCGCCGCGGCGTCCGCGTGCCCGAGCAGGTCGCCGTCGCGGGCTACGACGGCGTCGACATCGGCCGCGCGATCGAGCTCACCACGGTCAGCCAGCCCTTCGCCGAGACCGGTCGCCTCGGCGCCCAGCTGCTCCTCGAGCTGATGTCCGATCCCGACCGGGCGCGCCAGGAGATCCAGCTCAGCCCGACCCTGGTCGTCGGCCGCACCGCCTGACCCCCGGTCGCCACACCGAGACGACCCGTCGTGAGGGGCCGTCGCGGCGCTAGGAGACAGCGACCGGCTCACGGCGGTCCGAGCGCTCGATGGTGCGCACGTCCCCGCCGAGGTACGCCGTCACCACGGCCGCATCGGCCATCACCTGGTCGGGTGTGCCCGTGGCGATCACCTCGCCGTCGGCCATCGCGACGATCCGGTCGCTGATCGAGGTGATCAGCGGGATGTCGTGCTCGATGACCAGCAGGGTCAGGCCGAGCTCGCGCTTGAGGTTGGCCAAGACGCCCCCCAACGCCTCGGTCTCGCGCTGCGCGATGCCCGACGACGGCTCGTCCAGGAGCAGGAAGGTCGGCTCCAGGGCGATCAGGCACGCCAGCTCGGTGATCCGCCGGGTGCCGGTCGAGAGCTCGCGGATCTGCTTGGCGCGGTAGCGGTCCAGACCCATGTAGCCGACGAGCTCGCGAGCAGCCGCCTGCTTGGCGCGGTCGGGGCGGCTGTAGCCGGTCATCGACAGCCAGAACGACGTGGGCTTGGTCCGCTCCAGGCCGAGCATCACCGACTCGGTCACCGTCATCGTCGGGAAGAGCGCCGCGTCCTGGAACGACCGGATCAGGCCGAGCTGGGCGCGGCCCTCGGGCGAGGTGCGGCTGACGTCGCGACCGGAGAACAGCACCCGACCCTCGTCGTGGCGGGTGAAGCCGCCGAGCAGCTCGAAGGTCGTCGTCTTGCCGGCGCCGTTCGGCCCGATCAGGCCGACCGTCTCGCCACGGGCGACCGAGAAGCTGACGTCGCGCACGGCGTGCACGCCGCCGAACGACTTCGACAGGTGGCGTGCCTCGAGCAGCACCTGGCCGGCGCCGGCACTCGACACGGGCTCGCGGCGCCGCGCGGTCAGGGTCGCCGGGCGCGGGGTCAGTGCCGCGGTGTCGGCCGTCTCCGCGGCGTACGCCGCCTCGACGTCGATGCCCTTGCGCAGCGCGATGCGGCGCACCAGCCGGTCCCGCAGCCCCTCGACGAGCGAGGCCAGACCGCCAGGCAGGTAGAGCAGGATCAGCAGCTGACCGGCGTACGTCGCGACCAGGCCGACCGAGCCGAGCGGCACGAAGGTCGGGATGCCGATCACCAGCAGCGCGCCGAGCAACGGGCCGGCCAGGGTGGTGACACCGCCGATCACCGACATCACGACCACGTCGATGCTGGAGCCCGAGGGGAACGACGACGGCCCGACGACGCTGAGCGCGTGACCGTAGGTAGCGCCGCCGATCCCGGCGATGAAGCCGGCCACGAAGAAGCCCTGCACCTTGACCCGGGCCGAGCGCACGGTGAAGGCCCGGGCGTTGTCCTCGTTGTCCCGCACGGCCACCATCAGCCGCCCCAGCCCCGAGCTGCGCACGTTGTGCGCGAGCAGGCACACCAGCGCGAAGACCACCACGGTGAACCAGAGGTACTCCCGGCCGGTGTCGAGCGCGTGCCCGCCCGGCAGGATCGGACGCCCGGGTTGGACGCCCTCGCCTATCAGGCGGGGGATCAGCCACTCCGGCGTCATCAGCGCGAAGGACAGCGTGGTGACGGTCAGGATCATGCCGCGCAGCCGCAGCGCCGGCAGCCCGAGCACCACGGCGAGCAGACCGCTGCCGACCCCGCCGTAGACGAAGGCGAGCGGGTAGTTGCCGGTGCGGGTGGCGACGGCGTAGGAGATGAAGGCGCCCAGCGACGCGATCGCGAACTGACCCAGGGTCAGCTGCCCGGCCAGGCCGGTGAGCACCGCGACCGAGAGCCCGACCATCGCGAAGCACAGGATCGTGATGACCCGCACCGAGTTGCTGTTGTCGATCACGAGCGGCGTGAGCATCAGGCCGGTGCCGACGAGCACCGCAGTGATGATGCCGAGGTTGCGCACCAGCCAGATGCTGCGCAGCGCGGCCGGCACCGGCTTCATCGACTGGACCGACGCCCAGGCGCCCTTGTCCTCGTCGCGACCCAGGCGCTGGCGCTGGGCGAGCAGCGCGATCAGGATGATCGCGAACATCGAGACCTGCAGCAGGCCCGAGGACGGGTAGTTCCACAGCAGCACCTGCTCGCCGACGCCGAGCGCGATGCCGGCGGCGAAGGCCTGCGGCAGACTCTGCATCCGCGCGAGCACCGCACCGACCAGGGCGCGCAGCAGCAGGCCGGGGCCGAAGGCGTCGCCGATCAGGAAGCCCTGCGTGGGCTGGGTGAGGATCGCGGAGAACGTCGTCAGCACGCCGGCCAGCGCCCACACGAGGCCGGACATGCGACCGGAGTAGATGCCCGCCATCCGGGCCGCCTCGGGGTTGGCCGCGGCGGCGCGCATGGCCAGGCCGTACCTGCTGGTGCGCAGGAACACCGCGATCGCGATGACCAGGACCGGGGAGAGGATCAGCATGCCGCTGTAGGCCTCGGTGACCAGGAGCGGCCCGACGCGGAAGACGGGCAGACCGACGGGGCTCGGGTAGGAGCCGCCGAGCGAGCTCTGCAGGTTGATCAGCAGGCCGACGGCGAGCAGCACCTGACCGGCACCGAGCGTCGCGACGACGCTCATGATCTTGGGCGCGTTGCGCAGCCTGCGGACGACGGCGACCTCGGTGGCCGAGGCGGTCAACCCGCCGACGGCGAGCGCGATCGGGAAGGCGACCCAGTACGGGATGTGCCACTTCACCGCGCACAGTCCGAAGACCGCCGCACCGAAGGCGCCGATCTGACCGTGCGCGAAGTTGATGATCTTGTTGGTGCGGTAGATCAGCACGAGGCCGACCGACAGCAGGCCGTAGGTCATGCCGACGATCACGCCGAGCAGGACGATCGGCATCGGCGTCTCGACCCTCAGGTCCAAGATCGCGCCCAGCACCACCAGGAGCGGCTTCGCGGCGAGCAGGGCGGCGCCCCAGATCGCGGCCGAGCGCCACTGGGCCGGCGTCACCCGGCGTACGTCGACGACCTCGAGCAGCGCGGCGGCCTTCACTCGGACCCCTCCGCCGCGGCCGAGCCGGCGAGGAAGACCGAGCGCAGCAGGTCACCGCGGTCGAGCAGCTCCTGCGAGGGTCCGTCGAACTTCATCTCGCCCTTCTCCATGAAGTAGGCGTGATCGACGAGGTTGAGCGCGATGTTGACGCTCTGCTCGACCAGGATCACGGCGGTGCCGCGGCGGTTGATGTTCTCGACCATCTCGAGCAGCTGCCCGACGATCACCGGCGCGAGCCCCAGCGACAGCTCGTCGATGACCAGCAGCCGCGGCTCGAGGATCAGCGCCTTCGACAGCGCCAGCATCTGCTGCTCGCCGCCCGAGAGCTGCGAGGCCAGGCTGGTGCGCCGCTCCGCGAGCCGGGGGAACACGTCGAGGCACTCGTCGATCTTCGCCTCGAGCGCGCGCGGGCCGCCGGGAGCCTGGAAGCCGAACGAGCGCAGATTCTCGACCACGGTCATCGGTCCGAAGACGGCCTTGCCGCCCGGGATCTGGGTGATGCCCATCCCGACGCGACGCTCGGCGTCGACGTAGGTGATGTCCTGGCCGCGGAAGCGCACGGAGCCGCTCGAGGGCAGCCCGACCCCGCTGATCACGCGCAGCAGCGTCGACTTGCCGGCGCCGTTGACGCCGAGCAGAGCCACCATCTCGCCGTCGTCGACGGTGAAGTCGACGTCGTAGAGCACCTGCAGCTGGCCGTAGGAGAAGTCGATGCCGCGGCACGCGAGCATCGGGAGGTGCTGGCCGGAGCTCTCGATCCGCTTGACCTCCTCGTCCTCCAGCACCTCGTCGATCATCCGGTCCAGGTCGGGGTTGATGAGCGGCCCGGCGCTGGCGACGACCCGGGCGCTGATCATGCCGACCACGAAGAAGCACACGATGGAGCCGACCGCGCCGTACTCCGTCTGCACCGAGCCCAGCAGCACCGCGCCCGCGATGGTGCCGATCGCGGCGAAGATCCCGAAGAGACCACCCGCGTGCGGGCGCATGTAGGCCGGGATGATCGACATGATCGAGATGACCAGGGCCGGCCCGATGATGCCGAGCGCGGCGGCGGAGATGCCGAAGAAGAGGTACATCAGCGGCCGCGACGGCACGAGTCCGCCGCACGCGATCGCCGTCACCGCGACCATCAGCGCGCGTCCGGTGATCGTCAGGATCTTGGCCGGGTCGGCCCGGAAGTGCCGCTCACCGCGGCTGCCGTAGGCCACGAGCGCCAGGATCGAGACCGCAGCCTGGTACGCCGTGAACACGGCCCGGTCGGCCGGGTCCATGTTCCACCGCTGCTCGAGGAAGTAGGACATGAAGACGCCGAGCGGCGCGGCCAGCAGGCCGATCACGGCGAAGCCGGTCAGCAGGCGCTGCACCGTCGGGATCAGCAGCAGGCGACGGCAGATCTCCCAGAAGCCGAGCGTCACGTCGGCCGCGTCGAGCTGGTCCTCGCCGTGGTGGGTGTGCACGGCCTGTCGCAGCTGCTCGGTGTCCCAGCGGCCGTAGCCGGGGTCGCGCAGACCGAGCGCCCCCAGCGTCGAGACGGTCGACACGATGCCCAGGCCGATGAAGACCCCCCGCCAGGTCAGGTCGAACGGGCCGGTCAGCAAGGCGACCAGCAGCGGCGCGAAGACCTCGCCCGAGCGCTGCATCGCGGTGTAGACGCTGATCACCCGCACCCGCGCGGAGGGGTGGTAGGAGTCGATGAGGAGCGGCGAGTGCAGCGCGCTGACACTGCCGGTCGAGAGGCCGTCGACCACCAGCACCAGGATCAGGCCGGTCAGCGAGACCGTGAAGCCGGTGTAGAAGGTCATCAGGCTCCACCCGATGGCCGTGTTCAGGCACAGGATCGCCCGACTGCCGCCGCGCTGCGCCAGCGCAGCGACCGGCAGCGGCGCCGCCGCGACCGCCACCCCGCGCACCGCCGCGATCGCGGTCATCGTGCCGAAGCCGATGCCGAGCGTGCGCGCGATGTCGGGCGTCATCACGGTGAAGGCATAGGACTGGAAGAGGTCGGTGATGCCGAGGATGCCCAGCGCGAAGAGCGGGTAGGCCCCGGTGCCGTGGCGGCGCATCAGCACTCGGAGCTTGTCGCTGCTCTGCTCGCCGGTCACGCCCAGCGTGCGTCTGGCCTCGTCGCGCAGCGCCTCGCGGGTCTGGTCGACCTCGTCGAGCAGGGTGGTCGTGTCGGTGCTCATGTCAGGTCCCTGTGCTCGAGCTTGAAGGCGTCGTACCACGCGGCTTCGCCGATCCGGCGGCCCTCGGCGTCGAGGAGCACCACGGTCACCTCGTGCAGCTGCGTGTCCTCGTGGCTGTCCAGGCGCGGAATCGTGCGCAGCACGACCTCGGGCTTGCGGGTCAGGTAGACGCCGCGCTCGGCGAGCAGACCCCGGTCGCCGCAGGTCTGCGGGCTGCATGGCTGCCCGTCGTCGAAGACGTCGGCCAAGGTGTGGCGCGGCTTGATGGGCGCGCGGTCCAGGAAGAGGGCGTAGCTGCCGTGGTCGTCGTCGACCGGGCC
>WLIH01000006.1 GCA_009702305.1 Actinomycetota bacterium
CGAGGCCCAGCAGTGGGGCCGGCTCGCCGAGCGCACGCCGCCGCGGCTGCTCACCCACGACCGCTACGGCCACCGCATCGACCAGGTGGAGTACGACCCGGCCTACCACCGGCTGATGACGACGGCCGTCGCGCACGGCATGCACGGCGCGCCGTGGGCCGACGACCGGCCGGGTGCCCACGTGGCCCGCGTCGCCAAGGTGATGGCGTGGAACGTCGACGCCGGCCACATGTGCCCGATCTCGATGACCTACGCGGTCGTCCCCGCGCTGCGGGCCGCACCCGAGCTGGCCGCGCAGTTCGAGCCGTTGCTGACCAACCGCGAGTACGACGCCGTGCTGCGCGACCCCGCGACCAAGCGGGGGCTGATCGCCGGCATGTCGATGACCGAGAAGCAGGGCGGCTCCGACGTGCGGGCCAACACCACGACCGCCACCCCGCAGAGCGACGGCAGCTATGCGCTGGTGGGACACAAGTGGTTCACCAGCGCCCCGATGTCCGACGTGTTCCTCACCCTGGCCCAGGCCCCCGGCGGGCTCTCGTGCTTCGCTGTGCCGCGCGTGCTGCCCGGCGGCGCGCTCAACCCGATGCGGCTGATGCGCCTCAAGGACAAGATGGGCAACAAGTCCAACGCCTCCTCCGAGATCGAGTACGACGGCGCGCTGGGCTGGCTGGTCGGCGAGGAGGGGCGCGGCGTGCGCACCATCGTCGAGATGGTCAACATGACCCGCCTCGACTGTGTCGGCGCGTCGGCGTCGGGCATGCGCGCCGCGCTGGTCCAGGCCACGCACCACGCCCGCCACCGCTCGGCGTTCGGGACCGCCCTCATCGACCAGCCGCTGATGCGCAACGTGCTGGCCGACCTGGCGGTCGAGTCGGAGGCGGCCACGACCGCCCTGCTGCGCCTGGCCGGCGCCAACGACCGGGCAATCCACGGTGACGAGGGTGAGGCGGCGCTGCGCCGGATCGCGCTCGCCGTCACGAAGTACTACGTGTGCAAGCGCGGCCCGATGATGGTCGGCGAGGCGCTGGAGTGCCTCGGCGGCAACGGCTACATCGAGGACTCGGACCTGCCGCGGCTCTACCGCGAGATGCCGCTCGTCTCGATCTGGGAGGGCTCGGGCAACGTCGCCGCACTCGACGCGCTGCGGGCCATCGCGCGCGAGCCGCACACGCTGGACGCGTTCTTCGCCGAGGCCGAGCTCGCGGCGGGCGTCGACGCCCGCTACGACGACGCGCTGGCCGGACTGAAGAAGGAGTTCACCTCCTTCGACGAGATCGAGCTGCGCGCTCGCCGCATCGTCGAGCAGCTCGCGCTCGTCTTCCAGGGCGCCCAGCTGCTCCGGCACGCGCCGCACGCCGTGGGTGACGCGTTCTGCGCGACCCGACTCGGCCGCGACTGGGGCGGCGCCTTCGGCACCCTGCCGACCGGTCTCGACCTGGCCCCGATCATCGAGCGCGGCCTGGTCGAGGTGCCCTGATGTCGTCGCTCGCCGGACGCAGCGCCATCGTGTCGGGCTCGGGGCGCGGCATCGGTGCGGCCATCGCCCACAAGCTCGCGGCCAGCGGAGCCAGCGTGGTGGTCAACGACCTCGACGCCGACACCGCCCAGCGGGTCGTCGACGAGATCACCGCGGCCGGCGGCACGGCGACCGCCTGTGCGGGCAGCGTCACCGAGGCCGGCTTCGCGCAGCGCTTCGTCGATACGGCCGTCGACGCCTTCGGCGGCCTCGACATCATCGTCAACAACGCCGGCTACACCTGGGACACCGTCATCCAGCGGATGAGCGACGAGCAGTGGGACGCGATCCTCGACGTGCACCTCAAGGCGCCGTTCCAGATCCTGCGCGCCGCCCAGCCCGTCATCAGCGCCGCAGCCAAGCGGGAGCAGGAGAGCGGTGAGGTGCGCACCCGCAAGGTCGTCAACGTCTCCTCCCTCGCTGGTCTCGCGGGCAACGCCGGGCAGGCCAACTACTCCGCCGGCAAGGCCGGCATCCTCGGCCTGACCAAGGCGATGGCCAAGGAGTGGGGTCGCTACCGCGTCACCGTCAACGCCGTCGCCTTCGGCATCATCGCGACCCGGCTCACCGACTCCACCGAGGACGGCGCGACCATCGACATCGAGGGCCGCGAGATCAAGGTGGGCGTCAACCCCGGTCTGCTGCAGGGTGCCGCGATGATGGCGCCGCTGGGCCGGATCGGCACCGTCGAGGAGGCCGCCGGTGCGGTCTACCTCCTGTGCATCCCGGAGTCCGACTACGTCACCGGCGAGGTGCTCACCTGCAGCGGCGGTCTGCGCGGCTGAGTCGATACTCGCGGTACTGAGTGGCGTAACGGTCGTCACACGAGGTCGTTTGACCAGGCATGACGAGACTCGACCGATCGCACCCGCGCACGGCCACGACGACCATGAGGATCGCGGCAGCGACGTCGCTGCTCGCCGCTCTCACGCTGCTCGTGCCGGCGCGACCGTCGGTGCAGCGCTCGGTGACGCTGAGCGACCGGCTCGCGATCGGATTACCAGCAGCATCGACTACGTCGTGCCCGAGCCGACCTACGACACCGTCAGCGAAGACGTCGCCGTCGAGATGTCCGACGGCGTCCTGCTCGGCGCCACGGTGACCTACCCGTCCTCCGACGCGACGACCCGGGCGCCGGGACGCTTCCCCGTCGTCCTCTCGATCACGCCCTACGGCCGCACGGCTCTGTGCAGCTGCCCCGACGCCGCGATGTTCGCGACGCGCGGCATCGTCTCGGTGGTGGTCGACACTCGCGGCACGGGCGGCAGTGAGGGCAACCTCGACGACAACTACTTCTCGCCTCGCGAGGCTCGCGACGGCTACGAGCTGGTCGAGCACTTCGGCACCCAGCGGTGGTCGAGCGGCAAGGTCGCCATGGCGGGCGGTTCGTATGTCGGGATCACGCAGTACCTCACCGCCGAGCTCCAGCCACCCCACCTCGCGGCCATCGTGCCGGGCGTCGCGCTGAGCGACCTCTACCGAGACGCCTACACCCATGGGGGCATCCCCAACCTCTTCTTCGACGCGCAGTACATCGCCGTGCAGGGCGGGCCGGGGATGTTGACCCCGGGAGGTCCGACGCAGCTGCCGATGACCGCGGGTGCCAAGCTCCAGCAGCTGCTCGGCACGCCGATCGCGCTCGACTACCTCGCCCACCCGAACGACGACCGTTTCTACCGGGCTCGCTCGCCGTACTACCGCGCAGACCGGATCACCGTGCCCACCCTGATCCTCGACGGGTGGCGCGACGGCTTCGTCCGCGGCGCGGTCGAGATGTACCGCGAGCTGGCCGAGCGCCCTGGCGTCGAGACCCGGATGTACGTCGATCCGTGCACCCACAAGGGATGTGGGGCGCCGTTCGCGCCGACCCTGTCCGACGAGGGCGGCGACGACGTGACCGCGATGACGCTGGAGTTCCTCGCCCATCACCTGCTCGGGGTGCGGACGCCGGCGCGACCGGCCGTGCGCTCCTACGTGCAGGGCGCGGTCGGCGAGATCCTGCAGACGACGCAGTGGCCTCCGCGCGACACCGACGTGACGACGATGCGGCTGCAGGGCAGCGCGATCGAGACCGGCCGGCCCGCCGGTGCGGTGACGACCCGCAGCTACCTCACCAACCCGCTCGAGGGCATCAGCAACCCCCTCGACTTCTACGGCACCGTGGCGATCAGCCCCTACGTGCCGACCGATCAGCAGCTCGCCGCGGCGACCGGACTGACCTGGACTTCGGCTCCTCTCGACGAGGGCGCGCTGCTGGCCGGACCTGCCCAGGTGCACCTGGTCGCCTCGTCCTCGGCCACGGACACCGACTGGATCGTCCAGCTCTCCGACGTCGCACCCGACGGCACCACGTCGCTGATCACACAGGGCTACCTGCGCGCCTCCCACCGTGCTCTCGACCGCCGACGCTCCTCCGAGGCGTCGCCGTACCACGTCGAGGAGCGTCCGCTGCCGCTCGAGCCCGGACGGTTCTACCCCTTCGAGATCGCCGTCTGGCCCACGACGTACCGGCTCGCACCCGGCCACCGCATCGCGATGCGGCTGAGCACCTACGACGTGCCCACCCACGCGCCCGCCTCGATCCGTGTCGACTCCGACGACCCGTCGATCGCCCTGGTCGCGCCGTCGACCAACGTCGTGCGGATGGGACGTGGCGGCACCAGCCTGTTGCTGCCGCTGCACCCGCTGGGCTGAGCGGTCGCGAAAGCCCAGCACGACGGGTCGGGTTGTGGTCGAGTGTCACTCGTCACACACCCCGCGCTGATCCTGGAGTCCCGATGTCCGAAGCCCTGATCGTCTCGACCGCCCGTACGCCGATCGGCCGGGCCCGCAAGGGCTCGCTCGCCCAGATCGACGCCTTCACGCTGGGGGAGGTCGCCGTCGAGGCCGCCCTCAAGCGCAGCGGGGTGCCGGTCGACGAGGTCGACGACCTGGTGCTGGCCGAGAGCTACCAGGGTGGTGGCGTGATCGGGCGCAACGTCGCCGTGCGGCTCGGCCTGACCTCGGTGCCGGCCGTGGCGCTCAACCGGCATTGCGCCTCGGGCCTGAGCGCCGTCGCCTCGGCCGCGGCGTCGGTGATGGCGGGCATGGACCGGATGGTGCTGGCAGGCGGCACCGAGAGCCTGAGCACCGCACCGGCCACGTCGAAGCCGGGGCCGGACGGTGCCTGGGGGATGTGGCGCTCGGAGCCGAGCCCGGACAGCCCGGAGGCGCCCGCGTTCGACATGGCGGTGACGGTCGGGGAGAACACCGCCCACCACGCGGGCCTGACCCGCCGCGACGTCGACGAGTGGGCCGTCTACTCCCAGCAGCGTGCGGCCGAGTCGATCGACGGCGGCTACTTCGTCGACCAGATCGTGCCGGTCGCGGTCACTCGTCCCGACGGGTCGACGTACGCCTTCAGCATCGACGAGCACCCGCGCCGCGACACCACCCTCGAGAGCCTGGCGGCGCTGCCGGTGCTGCGTCCCGACCGGCCCGACGCGACGGTGACGGCCGGCAACGCCGCCGGACTCAACGACGCCGCGGCCGTCGTCGGGGTCGCGAGCAGCGACTTCGCCGCCGCCCACGGGTTGGCGCCGCTGGCCCGGGTGCGCTCGTGGGCGTCGGTCGCCCTCGAGCCCCGCCTGACCGGGATGGGGCCGGCCGTGGCCATCCCGAAGGCGCTCCAGCGGGCTGGTCTGAGCCTGGCCGACATCGACCTGTTCGAGATCAACGAGGCCTTCTGCTCGGTGCCGGTCGCCGTCGTCCGCGAGCTCGGCATCGACGCGAGCCTGGTCAACGTCAACGGCAGCGGGGCCAGCCTGGGGCACCCGATCGCGGCCACCGGCGCCCGGATGATCGTGACGATGGTCCACGAGCTGCGGCGCCGCGGCGCCACGCTCGGCTGCGTCTCGATGTGCGCGGCCGGCGGGATGGGCTCGGCGATGGTGGTCGAGCTCCTCTGATCGTGGCCCGACCCCGGTCAGCCGTGATCGACGGCCCGGGGTCGGTAGCGGCTCTCGAGCCGGTCGCGCTCCTCGTGGTCCAGGTGCACGTCGAGGGCCGCGACCGCCTCGGCGAGGTGCTGCGGGGTGCGGACGCCGACGATCGGCGCGGTGACGCCCGGGTGGTCGGCGACCCAGGCGAGAGCCACCTGGGCCATCGACAGGCCGCGGTCGGCGGCCACCGCGGCGACCTCGTCGACGATCGTGCGGTCGGACTCCTGGTAGAGGGAGGCGACGTAGCGGTCGCCCTGGGCCCGGGCGGTCGTCTCGTCCCAGGCCCGGGCGAGCTTGCCGCGCGCGATCGGGCTCCACGGGATCACGCCGAGGCCCTGGTCGGCGCAGTAGGGCAGCATCTCGCGCTCCTCCTCGCGGTAGAGCAGGTTGAGATGGCCCTGCATCGAGACGAACGGCGTCCACCCGTGCATCCGGGCCACGTGCTGGGCCTGGGCCAGCTGCCAGGCGGCCATCGACGACGCTCCGAGGTAGCGGACCTTGCCGGCCTGCACCAGTGAGTGCAGGGCCGACATCGTCTCCTCGATCGGGGTGACGGGGTCCCAACGGTGGATCTGGTAGAGGTCGAGGTAGTCGGTGCCGAGCCGACGCAGGGAGTGCTCGACCTCGGTCAGGATCGCCTTGCGCGAGAGTCCCGCGGCGTTCGGGCCGCTGCGCATCGGCGCCCAGACCTTGGTCGCGATGACGATCTCGTCGCGCGAGGCGTAGCGCGCGAGCGCGGCTCCGAGGATCTCCTCGCTGTGGCCGCCGGAGTAGACGTTGGCGGTGTCGAAGAAGGTGATCCCCGCCTCCACCGCGAGGCGCACCAGCTCGATGCTCTCCGGCTCCGGCAGCGTCCACCGGTCGCGACCTCGGGCCGGGTCGCCGAAGCCGTAGGCGCCCAGGCACAGCCGGGAGACCTCCAACCCGCTCGAGCCCAGTCGCACGTAGTCCACCCCCGGAGGCTAGTGGTGGACCCCCTTCACCCCAAGGGGTCGTTTGACGCGCGTCGACTCGTGGGAGGAGTGATGGGACGGCGTCGACGTACGACGCGGCGGACGCAAGGAGCAGACCCATGGTCCTCGAGATGAGCGTGAGTGACGTGCGTGCCAAGCGGCGGGTGCTGGTCCTGCTGCACGAGCTGGGCTGGAGTGCGGAGAGCGGCTCGGTGCGCACGGCGCACCCGTTCTCGATCGTGGTCAACGACGTGCCGGACGCGGACCTGGCCACGCTGCGGCGGGTGATCGCGACCGCCGACCCGGGCGCGACCACGATCGGCATCACCCGACCCGTCGCTGCGGTCGCCGCCTGATCGCGCTCGCGCCGTCCGCGAGCACCGGCCGTGGCTGACGGTCTCGTCTTCCTGGTCGCGGGCGGGTGCCTGCTGATCGCCGTCGTCCTGCCCCAGCTGCTCAGTGCGTACGCCGTGTCGGCGCCGATGGTGCTCGTCGGCGTCGGGCTGGCGCTCGGTCTGTTGCCGATCCCGGACCACTTCGCGCTCGACCCGGCGGCCGACCGGGCCGTGGTGCAGCACGTCACCGAGCTGACCGTCCTGGTCGCCCTGATGGGCGTCGGGCTGGCGTTGGACCGCCCGCTGCGCTGGCGCACCCCGCGGACCTGGGCGAGCTGGTCGCCGACCTGGCGGCTGCTGGCCGTGACCATGCCGCTGAGCATCGCCGCGGTGGCGCTGCTGGGCTGGTGGGTGGCGGGCCTCGCGCCGGCGGCCGCCGTGCTGCTCGGCGCCGCCCTCGCACCGACCGACCCCGTGCTGGCCTCCGACGTCCAGGTCGGCGGGCCGATGGTCGCCGAGGACCTCGAGCAGCTGGAGGCGGGGCTGTCCGAGGAGGACGCCGACACCGCCGCCCGGCTCGACGAGGTGCGCTTCGCCCTGACCGCGGAGGCCGGTCTCAACGATGGTCTGGCCTTCCCGTTCGTCCACCTCGCGGTGCTGATGGCCGCGGGCGGCCTCGGCGCCGGCGGCGTCGCCGCGTGGCTGGCGTGGGATGTCGTCGGCAAGGTCGCCATCGGCCTCGCGGTCGGCCTGGGCGCCGGCTGGCTGCTCGGGCGGACGGCGTTCCGCTCGCCTCGCGCCTCGCTGCGCCTGGCCGAGCAGAGGGAGCCGCTGCTCGCGCTGGCCGCCCTGCTGGCGTCGTACGGCGCCGCGCAGGTCGTGGGCGGCTACGGCTTCCTGGCCGTCTTCACCTGCGCGATGGCCATGCGGGCCTCCGAGCGGGCTCACGACTACCACCGCTCGATGCACGAGGTGGTGGAGCGGCTCGAGCGGTTGATGACGCTGGCCGTCCTGCTCTTCCTCGGCATCGCGACCACGCGTGGACTGCTCGCCGACCTCGAGCCCGGAGGGGTGCTGGTCGGTCTGGCGCTCGTCCTCGTGGTCCGGCCGCTGGCGGGCATGGTCGCGCTCAGTGTCCGCCCGCGCGATGAGAAGCGGCCCGGCGGTCTCGCTCCCGGCGAGCGCTGGGCCGTGTCCTTCTTCGGGGTGCGCGGGGTCGGCTCGCTGTTCTACCTCGCCTACGCGACCGGGGAGGCCGAGTTCGCCGACGCGCCGCTGCTGTGGTCGACGGTCGCCTTCACGGTGGTGCTCTCGGTGTTGGTGCACGGCATCACGGCCGGACCGTGGCTGGCGCGTCTCGACCGCCTGCGCGGCGCCGACGGTCCAGGCCTGGCGCGCACCGGCTGACCTCACCCCTTCGGGGCGCGTCGGCGGGCCTCCAGCCGGGTAGAGGTCGAGGTATGGACCTTCCCCGCGCCCGCGGCGCCTTCGGCGCCGACCTCTTCACCGCGATGCGTGCCGGCGATCCGACGCTGCTCGACCCGAGCGCCAAGCCCGAGCACGACGAGGATGCGGCGATCGCCCTGTGGGCGCTCTACGAGCTGCACTACCGCGGGTTCGACGACGTCGACGCGCGGCTCGAGTGGGACGCCGACCTGCTGCGCGCGCGAGGCGCGCTCGAGGCCGACCTGGAGACGCGGCTGCGCTCGCGCTACGAGTCGCCGGACCTGCCGGACGTGGCGTCGACCGACTTCGCCACGGCGTTCTTCGCCTTCGTCGAGGAACACGACGGGGCCTCGCTCGCCGCCCATGTGCAGACCCGTGCCGACCAGGCGCAGGTGCTCGAGCTGCTGCGCCTGCGCTCGGTCTACCACCTCAAGGAGACCGACCCCACGGCCTGGGTCGTGCCCCGGCTGCCGGCCCGCGCCCAGGCCTCGCTGGTCGAGCTGATGTACGACGAGTACGGCACCGGCGACCCCCGGCGCCTGCACGCGCAGCTGTTCGCCGACGGCCTGGCCGCATGCGGGCTGAGCGCGGACTACGGCGCCTACGTCGACGAGGCCCCGCTGGAGGTGCTGGAGCAGAACAACGCGATGTCGCTCTTCGGTCTGCACCGACGCCTGCGCGGCGCCGCCCTCGGTCACCTGGCGGCGTTCGAGGCGAGCAGCTCGCTGCCCTCGCGACGACTGGTGCAGGGCCTGCAGCGCCTGGAGATGCCGGCGGCGATGTCGCGCTACTACGCCGAGCACGTGGAGGCCGATGCCGTGCACGAGCAGCTGGCCGTGCGCACCATGTGCGGCAGCCTGGTCGAGGAGCAGCCGCGCCTGCTCGACGACGTCTACTTCGGCGCCTTCAGCTGCCTCGACCTCGAGGACCGGCTCGCCCGTCGGCTGCTCGCCACCTGGGGAGTCGCCGCGTGAGCGAGCAGAGCAGGCCCGCACCCGATGTCGTCCTGTGTCCCGGCGGCCCGATGCTGCTGCGTGGCACTCAGGTGGTCGAGGACGCCGACGGGGTGCAGCACACGACGACGCGTCCGGTGTCGGCCCTCTGCCGCTGCCACCGCTCGGCGACCAAGCCGTGGTGCGACGGCACCCACAAGCTGCTGCCCGACAAGCTGCGCCCCTGACGCACCCGGCCTCCCGGAGGCCGCCTCGGGTGTCAGGGCCGACGCAGGTGGGCGAGCACCCCGCGCTCACCGGGACGCACATCGACCGTGACCAGGTCGCCGTACGCCGAGGCCTCGCCGCTCATCCTGGTCGCCTGGGCCGTGGTGCCCAACTGGAGGACGAGGGATCCGCCCCGCAGCAGGTGCTGCGACGCGACGCTCAGGCACTCGCGGGCGACCCCGAGACCGTCGTCGCCTCCGTCGATCGCGAGCAGCGGGTCGGCCGGGTAGCGGCCGGTGTCGGCGTGGGGCACCCAGGGCGGGTCGGCGATGACCATCGCGAACTCCTCCTGAGGCGCCAGCATCTCGTCGAGGCGACCTTCGCGGACCTCGACCCGACCTCCCCACCCCGTGGCGTCGGCGTTGCGGCGGGCGTAGGCGCACGCCACCGGGCTCGCGTCGACGCACACCAGCGGGCGCGGCTCGAGCGCCACGGCGAGGAGTCCGATCTGGCCTGCCCCGGAGCACAGCTCGAGCACCGGGCCCGAGGGTCCGGCACGCAGCAGGTCGGCCGCCCAGCGGGACTGGTCGGCCGTCCAGGCGCGTGGCTCCAGGACCCGCTCGTCGTAGGCGATGCGCAGGTGTCCGAACCAGGTCAGGCGCTCGACCGGACTGGTCGGATGGCGCTCGGTCGTCGTCACGGGTCGTCCTCCGGGGTCGTCGATGCGGTCCCACGTCGCCTGCCCCGATGCTCGCGGGACAAACGGCCTCTCACCCCAACAGGTGGATCGGTCGGGCCGCCGGCTGGGCAGATCACCGGTATGACGATCACCGCGCTCCCCGCCCTGCGGCTGCCGTTCGCCTTCAGTGCGGCGTACCGCCTGCCCGGGCTGCTGTTCGCGATCACGCCGGCGACGACCTGGGTCGAGGTCGGGGAGGACGGCCTCGACGTGCGCTTCGGGCCGTGGCGGCTGCGGACGCCGTTGAGCAACGTTGTCTCGGTCGAGCGCTCCGGCGGGTTCGCGTGGTGGCGCACCGCCGGGCCGGCGCGGCTCTCGCTCAGCGACCGTGGCGTCACGTTCGCGACCAACCGTGACGACGCCGTGTGCCTGACCTTCCGGGAGCCGGTCGTGGCGATCGACCCGACCGGCACCATCCGCCACCGCGCCGCGACCATCACCGTGGCCGACGTCGACGGCCTGATCGCGATGCTGGCGCGGCGCACTCTGAACTGAGCCGAAAGCGCCACGCCGACGGCGGTGGATGGTAAAGATGAGCGCGGCGGAGCGCCGCGCCCCGTCGCCG
Organism: Actinomycetota bacterium; assembly: GCA_009702305.1. Lineage (GTDB taxonomy): Bacteria > Actinomycetota > Actinomycetes > Propionibacteriales > Nocardioidaceae > Nocardioides. Next base: position 10,698 of record WLIH01000006.1, read on the forward strand.
GCTCCGCGCCGGACGGCTCGTCCCGAAAGCTCCCCCATGCGCCTGCGCACCACGCTCGTCTCGCTGCTGACCCTTGCCCTCCCGGTGGCTCTGACGCCGGTCCTGGCCGCCCCGGCCGAAGCCGTCCCGGGCTTCGTCCTGCCGTCGGCCGACGACGTCGTGGTGCTGGCGACGGACGCCCAGGCCGGCCAGGTACACCTCGCCCGCGCCACCTTCGGGCTGGGGGTCGGTGCGTCCGAGGTGGCGACCTTCCCCCGTGGCAGCGCGGTCGCCGTGGCGCCCGACGGCTCCGTCGTGGTCTACGACCCCCTCGCCGGCACGGTGACGAGGTACGACGACGCCCCTGGGACCGTGCCGGCGGTGGCCTTCGCCGGCATCGCGCCGGCATCGGCCGTGGACGCCTCGATCACGGTCGCCGACGACGGCACTGTCTATGTCGCCTCCGATAGCGGCTCCTACCGGCTCGACGGGAGCGGTGCGCACACCCAGCTGCCCGAGGTCGTGCGGGCCACCGGGACCGTGCCACCGAGCGCGATCGTCGCCGGCCCGGGCGGCTCCCTGCTCGGGCTGTTCGACGGACACCTCTACCGACTCGCGTCGGGTGCCGCGGACTGGGTCGAGGTCACCGAGCTCGTCACGGGACCGGTCGATGCCCTCGCTGTCGCTGCCGACGGCACGGTCTACGTCGCACCGACCGGCACGCCCGGAACCGTGCGCAGTCTGCTCGGTGTCGGCACCTCCGACCCGAGCTTCGGGCCGGACGTCGTCCTTGGCGCGGACTCGGTGCGCGCGCTCGCCGTCGACGTCTCCGGCCGGGTCGTGGCCACGGTCGCGTCCGACACGGCGGCTCGAGCCGCCGCCGGGCAGGCTCCCGAGTCGGTGCAGCTGGCCCCGGGCGCCGAGGGACTCGGGGTCTGGGCACCGGTCCCGCAGGTCACCGCCGCCGGGCCGCCGTCGGCGGTACGGGACACCCCCTTCAGCTACACCTTCCTGGCGGAGTACGGCCCCACCGTCACCGGCGTCCCGCTCACCTGGGCGCTCACGGCCGGTTCGCTGCCGCCCGGACTCAGCCTCGACGCCGCGACCGGCACGCTCAGCGGCACCCCGACGGCGTACGGCACGTCGACCTTCACGCTGCGGGCCGGCAACGGCGCCCGCGGTGCCACCGTCGAGACGTCGCTGACGGTCCCCGCCCCGGAGTTCGACGATGAGCTGGACCCGAGCATCGACGGCTCCCCGGTCGTCGGCAGCGTCCTGCAGGCCCTGGCGGGCAGCTACGTGCCGAGCGATGCGACGTTGTCCTACGTCTGGCGGGCCAACGGAGAGCCGATCCCGCACGCTCCCGACGCGGCGTCGTTCACGCTGACCCCGGCCGAGCAGGGCAGTCAGATCAGTGTCACCATCACCGCCCGGGCCACCGACTACGCCGACAACGTGCGCACCGCGACGGCAGTCGGTCCGGTGACGGGAGGGGCGGCTGCCTCGCCCGCGGCGGGCGACCTCTACTTCTACGACCGGACCACCAACCGGATCGTGCGCAAGGACGCCGCCGGCGGGGAGAGCATCGTCGTGGACGGCGAGGGCTACTCCCAGCCGCAGACCGACGGGCTCGGCCGGGTCTACCTGGTCCACGACGTCGAGCTCGACCTGGGTAGCTACGCCCAGGAGATCGTGCGCATCGACCCGAGCGGCCCGGTCGTCGTCGCCGGCCCCGTCGAGCGGGTCGACGCGTTCGCCGTGGCCCAGGACGGCTCGGTCGTGTACGTCGCGCTCGACAGCTCGATCACGCCGTGGTCCGACGCGGCTGCTGGGGCGACCGAGACCTACCCCGAGCTGGACGGCTTCGGCATCCGCTCGTTCTCGGCGCCGGCCTGCGTTTGCGCGCCGTTCGTGCTCGTCGACGGCTCGGGCGCACTCGTGCTCGTGCTCCCGGGGATCGGGGCGTTCCGGCCCGACCTCCCGATCGCCTTCCGCCAGGTCGTCGCCGGCGCGAGCGGTGCGATCTACCTGTCCACCGATCACGAGGTGCTGTCGTCGGACGGCGTCCGCGCCGAGGGTGAACCCGACCTGGACATCCGCTCCTTCGCCGTCGACGCAGCCGGCGCCGTCTACACGGTGTCCGACGTCAACCGCTCCGAGGTCCGGGTGGTGCGCAAGTACCTCACGCCGACGACGTTCGAGCAGGTGCGTGCCACGGTCGGGACCGGCCTCGCGATCTCAGCGCCCGCGCCGACGATCGATCCGGCGACTCCCCCGGGAGGCTCGGTGGGGGAGCCGTACTCCTACACCTTCACGGCGACCACCGCTGCCGGCACGCCGCCGGCCATCTTCAGCTCCGCCGGGCCGGTGCCCGACGGGTTGACCCTCAGCGCCAGCGGCGTGCTCTCGGGCACGCCGACCGTCGCCGGGACTTTCGAGTTCGCGGTCTCAGCCAGCCACGCGGTCTTCGCCGACGAGACGGCGCCCTTGACGGTCGTGATCGCACCGGGCGCCTCGACGCCGCCGGTCGGTGGCGAGCCGCTCGCGGTGCGGGTGCCCGAGGTCGTCGTGCCGACCGGGGTCCGGGTGGGCACGCCGGTCACGGCGTCCCTGGCGGCTCCGGTGTCGCCGGCCGCAGCGGTCGTCACCTGGCAGTGGTTGCGCGCCGGCGAGCCGATCCCCGGGGCGACCGGCCCGACGTACACCCCGGTGCCGGCAGACCTCGGCCGGGTCCTGACAGCCGTGGCGAGCGGCACCGCACCCGGGTACGTCGAGGCGTCGTCGCGCGCGTCGACCGGACCGGTGCTCGCCGGTGTGCTGAGCGGGTTGGCGGTCGTCCTGCCCGACACGGCGCGGGTCGGAGTGCCGGTGCTCGCGATGGTCTCGGCGCCGACGCCGACCGCGGACCTCGTCTACGCCTGGTCGGTCGGGGGTGTCGCGCGCCCGGGCGTCACCGGCCCGACGTACACGCCGGCCGCCTCCGACCTCGGCAAGACCATCACCGTGCAGGTGGGTGCCAGCCGAGCCGGGTTCGACTCGGCGACGGCGTCCGACAGCGTCGGTCCGGTGGCTGCTGCGCCGACGACGCCCGTGGTGGCACTCACCGGTCGCGCCGTGGTCGGCTCCACGATCACGGCGAGCCTGGGCGGCGTCGAGAAGGATGCGGCCGTGTCGTGGTCGTGGCTGGCCGGAGACACGGTGGTCGGCTCCGCGACCGGACCCGAGCTGCCGGTGCGGGCCTGGATGTGGGGTCGGCGCCTGCGGGCGGTCGCGACCGTCGCCGGCACGCCCGCGATCTCGGCAGCGACCCCTCCGGTCCGGATGGGCCGGCTGGTCGTCGACGTCGTCGAGGAGGCGGTCCGGCGCGGTGGCGAGCTGCAGGTCGTCGGGTCGCAGCTCCTGCCGGGGGCATCGTGGACCCTCTCGTTCGCCTCGGGTCGGCGCCTCGCCAGCGGGACGGCCGGGCGACTGGGCAAGCTCGACGAGGTCGTCTCGCTGCCGACCACCATCGCGCTCGGCAGCGACCGGATCGTGGTGTTGCGGGTGGCCGGCATCGACGATCCGGCTCGGGACACCGTCACGGTGCGGGGCTGACTCGGGCCGGATCTGTCTCAACTGGATCGATCCAAGTCCCCCGACTGCGGAGGCGGGGCGAGGAATGGGTACCGTGCCCGCAACCCAGGCGCCGACAGGCGACGACGGCACACCGGAAGGCAACACCATGGTCGATGTGGAGCAGGTCCTCGACGAGGCGGGGCTCAAGAACCCCCACGTGCGGGACTACGTCGCCTACTGGGCGGGGGTGACCCAGCCCGACCGCATCGAGGTCGTCAACGCCTCCGACGACGCACGCCTGGTGGCCGAGTCCCTCGAGGCCGGCGAGCTGCTGCCCGCGGGCGAGGGCCTCTACTACTCGCGCAGCTACTTCAAGGACACCGCTCGCTCCGAGGAGCGCACCATCGTCGCGACGGGCAACCCCGCGGACAAGGGCCTCTACAACAACTGGCGCGACGCCGCGGAGATGAGCGCCGCCCAGCTGGAGCGGATGCGCGGCCAGTCCCAGGGCAAGACCATGTACGTCGTGCCGTACCTCATGGCACCTCCCGGCTCGCCCCTCGAGGCGTACGCCGCCGGTGTCGAGCTGACCGACAACCGGCCGGTCGTGCTGCACATGATCCGGATGGCCCGCGTCGGCACGGTCCACCTCGACAACCTCGAGGACCCCAACAGCTTCGTGCGCGCCGTCCACGTCACCGGCGACCTGGAGAACCTCGGCCAGGGCACACCGGAGGACCAGCGCTACTTCGTGACGGTCGCCGACCAGCGCACGATCCTGCACTTCGGCTCGTCGTACGGCGGCAACGCACTGCTCGGCAAGATCGCGCACGGCCTGCGCCAGGCCTGCTACGACGGCCGCGCGTCGGGCAAGTTCCTCGCCGAGCAGTTCATGCTCCTGGGCATCACCGACAAGGAGACCGGGAGGAAGTACCACATCTGTGGCGGCTTCCCGAGCGCCTCGGGCAAGACCAACCTGGCCATGACGCTGGCGCCCGACGCGCTCGGCGATCGCTACTACGTGGAGTTCTACGGCGACGACATCGCCTGGCTCTGGGTGGGCGAGGACGGCAAGGTCTACGCGATGAACCCGGAGAACGGCGTCTTCGGCGTCGCGAAGGACACCAACGAGCTCACCAACCCGACCGCGCTGCACTCGATCGAGCCCGGCAGCGGCGCCATCTTCACCAACGTCGCCTACAACCCCACCACCCAGGAGGTCTGGTGGGAGGGCAAGACGCCCGAGCCGCCGGCCGACCTCGCGGGCTGGGAGGACTGGAAGGGCGACTCGATCGCCGACCGTCCCGAGGGCGCCGACGCTCCGTGGGCTCACCCGAACAGCCGTTTCACGACGACGCTGGCCAACGTGCCCAACGTCGCCGGCGACTTCGAGGACCCCGCCGGCGTGCCGGTCGACGCGATCATCTTCGGTGGACGCACCCGTGACCGCGAGCCGCTGGTGCGCGCGATCACCGACCTGGCCGAAGGTGTCTACGACGGCCTGACGCTGGGTGCCGAGGCGACCTTCGCCGCCGACGGCCTCGACGGCCAGCTGCGCTACGACCCGATGTCGATGCGTCCGTTCATGGCCTACGCCGAGGCGGACTACGCCGCGCACTGGCTCACGATCATCGGCGCCGCGACCGAGCAGCCGATCTTCGCGCACGTCAACTGGTTCCAGCGCGACGCCGAGGACGGCCACTTCCTGTGGCCCGGCTACCGCGAGAACCTCCGCCCGCTGCTGTGGCTGATGCAGTACAAGAACGGCGAGGTGCAGGGTCAGCAGACCCCGGTCGGCGTCATCCCGACCGAGGAGGAGCTCAACCTCGTCGGCCTCGACGTCCCCGCCGAGGACCTGGAGCGGATCCTCAACATCGACCTGGCCCGCTGGAGCCAGGAGATGGGCTTCCGCGAGGAGCACCTGGCCCAGTTCGACGGGCTGCCCGAGGAGATCTGGGCCGCCCACCGCCGCGTCGCCCAGGCCGTGGCGGACGCCCACCAGGCCTGACCCACCCGCCGGTCGCCGCTGACGTCATACGTGGGGCGCAAGCGGACGTCCTGTCCGTATGACGTCAGCCGGGTTCCGCTGGGGTGAGCCGCGCCGGCTCAGGCGTAGGCGACCGGCAGGGACTTGATGCCGTTGATCCAGCCCGAGCGCAGCCGGCCGGGCTCGCCGGTGCGCCGGATCGCCGGGGCCAGGTCGGCGAGGGCGTCGAAGATCAGCTTGATCTCGAGGCGAGCCAGGTTGGCGCCGATGCAGTAGTGCGCGCCGTGGCCGCCGAAGGCGAGGTGCGGGTTCTTCTCGCGGGTGATGTCGAAGGTGAACGGGTCGTCGAAGACGTCCTCGTCGTGATTGGCGCTGGCGTAGAACAGGCCCACGCGCTGGCCGGCCTTGATGGCCACTCCGCCGAGCTCGACGTCCTCGAGAGCCGTGCGCTGGAACGACGTCACCGGCGTCGCCCAGCGGATCACCTCGTCGACCATGGTGGCCGGACGCTCGCGCACCCACAGGTCCCACTGCTCCGGGTTGTCGAAGAAGGCGTTCATGCCGTGGGTGATGGCGTTGCGCGTCGTCTCGTTGCCGGCGACGGCCAGCGCGA
>WLIH01000060.1 GCA_009702305.1 Actinomycetota bacterium
AGAGCTCGTAGGGGATGCCGATCGTGTCGAAGTGCTCGAGGACGTGACCCATGGGGGCGATGTCGACGTCGAGGAAGACCATGCCGACGCGGTGGAAGCGCGCCATGCCCTCGTCGTCGATGCCGCCGAGGTGGTCGGCCCACTTCTCCCAGCAGTGCTTGGCCTCCCAGGAGGTGGCGATGCCGTCCCAGGTCGAGTAGTTGAACCGGATCACCGCCGACGAAGCGCTGGTCGACCCGTGGCCCGGCGCCCCACCGGCGTCGACCACGACAACGCTCAGGCCGTCCCTGGCCAGCTCCAGGGCGATCGAGGAGCCGATCACGCCCGCCCCGACGACGACCGCGTCAGCAGTGAGGTTCATGCCCCAACGGTCGCCCGACCGGCCCGGTCGCGACCACCGACAGGTGGAGAGGAAGCGACTGGATCGTTTCGTCACCTGTCGGGCGGCCGCTGAGGCATGATGCCGTCGTGACCGCGTTCCACGAGCTGCAGGACGTCGTCGACGAGCTCGGGCGCCGGCTGCAGCGGTCGGTCGCGATCGACGATCCGCAGATGCGGCTCGTGGCGTACAGCCGCCACTACGGCCCGGTCGACGAGACCCGGCGCGACTCGATCCTGCAACGGGTCGCCGAGGGACCCGGCATCGAGCACGCCCGCTCCTTCGGCATCGAGCGCGCCACCGAACCGGTGCGGGTCGCGCCGCTGCCACCCATCGGGCAGCTGGCCCGGGTCTGCGTGCCGGTCCTGCACCAAGGCCTGCGACTGGGCTACCTGTGGCTCATCGATGCCGACGAGTCCCTCACCGAGGACGAGGTCGCCCTCGCGTCCGAGGCGGCGAGCAACGCGGCCTCGACCCTCTACCGCACCCGCCTGGTCCGCGAGCTGGCGCGCGGACGGGAGCGGGAGCTGCTGCGCGACCTGCTCGCCCCCGAGCCCGAGCTGCGCCGGATGGCCGCCTCGTGCCTGGTCGAGGAGAACCTCCTGGCTCCCGGCCCGGTCGTCACGTTCGTCGTGCGCGGGGTGCCGCTGCAGGACGACGAGACCCGGCTGATGCTCGACACCACGCTCGCCGAGGCGGCGCGCCGGCTGCCCGCTCGACACGGCTCCCACCTGGTGCGCCACGACCACGGGGTGCTCGTGGTCGTGACCAGCGGCCGGCACACCGGCGCCACCGGGCAGCGGGAGCTGGCCGAGCGCCTGCGCGACGACGTCGCGCGGCGCCTGGCATCAAGCCTGGGATCCAGCTCGGGCCACCGACCGCTCGTCGGCATCGGTGGCCGCGGGCCGGAGCTCGCCGATGCGGCCGCCAGCTACGAGCAGGCGGGCCTGGCAGCGCGGGTCGCCCTCCACGTGACCGCGACCGGCGACGTCGCCCGGTGGGACGACCTCGGGGTCTACCGCACCCTGGCCCGACTCCCCCACGACCAGCTCGTCTCCGAGGCGGTCGACCCGGCACTGTCCAAGCTGTTGGCGGCCGACACCGACGGCACGTACGTCCTGACGCTCGAGACCTTCCTGGACCTCGCCGGCAACGCCAGCCGCACGGCGGAGGCCCTGCAGGTGCACCGCACCAGCGTGTACTACCGGCTCGGCCGGATCTCCGAGATCACCGGGCTCGACCTCGAGGACGGCAACAGCCGACTCGCTCTCCACCTGTCATTGAAGATCGCCCGGCTCACCGGGCTGCGCGACTGAGGGCCGGGTCTCAGCTGCGAGCCGGCTCATCCGCGACCCCGGCCAGGGTCGCCTCCAACGCCGCGCCCATCCGGCCGTAGAGCTCGGCGAGGAGCTGCAGGCTGCGTGCTCCCGGCGCCGACTGGTCCTCGACCAGGTCGATGCCCTCACGGGACAGGTGCTCGAGGTCGCGCGTGGCCGTCACCAGGCCGGCGACGAGTCCGCGCGCCGCTGCGGGGTCGGCGCAGTAGTGCTCGCCGCGCGAGCCGGGCACCGGCACCCGGGACACCAGGCCGAGGTCGACCAACCGCCGGGTGTTGGTGCTGATGCTCGCCCGGCTGACGCCGAGCTGGTCGGCGAGGTCCTGGAGGGACAGGTAGGGCTCGGGCGCGGTCGCGAGATGACCGTAGACGCGTCCCGCGATCCGCGACTGGCCCTGCGACTCGAGGGCGCGCGCCCACCGCTCGACGTACTGGGCACGCTCGACGCTCTCCATGGCCCCGAGTGTGCCACACATTGTTCACTGTGAACTGAACGCTCTTTACAACTGGCACCCCGACCACGCACACTCCACGACGTGCCCTCCCCCATCCGCGACCTGACCGATCGCGTCTTCGACGAGCTCCTCGCCTCCGAGCCCCACCTGCGCGCCCGCGCCGGGCTGCCGATCGAGCGGCTCAAGGTGCCCTCGCTCGAGGCACGGCAGGAGGACGTGCGCTTCGCCCGCTCTGTGCTGGCCGACCTGGACGCAGCGCCGGTCGAGAGCGACGAGGACCGGTTGAACGCCGGCTTCCTGCGCCACCTGATGGGCGGCGTCGTGTCGCGCGGCGAGCACGACGACCTGGGCTTCGGCGTCACGCCGTACCAGACCTGGGGGCTGAAGGTGTCCCTCGGCTACGCGTTCCAGGGCTTCGCGGGCTCCGACGCGACGTACGCCGACCTGACGGCCGACTATCGCGACACGGTGCGCGAGCTGCGCGTGCGACTGCTCCGGCAGCGCGAGCTCGGGATCCTGGTGCCGCGGGCAGCGCTGCCCGGTGTCCGCGAGTCGCTCGACCGGATGCGCGCGAGCTCGCGCGCGGTGCTCACCGCCTCCGCGCCGACCGGGCTGGCCGACTCCTCGCTCATCGACGAGGTGGACGCCGAGTTCGGGCTGCTGGACGACGCACTGGGAGACGACTACGCCGCCGCGGCACCGCAGGAAGCCTGCCTGTCGCGCTACCCCGGCGGCGAGAGCTACTACCGCTTCCTGGTCAAGGACCTCACCTCCAGCGACCTCACACCCGAGCAGCTGCACGAGACCGGGCTGCAGCAGTGCGCGGAGCTGGCCGAGCGGATGGCCGAGGTGCGCTCGCAGCTGGGCTTCACCGGCAGCGAGCAGGAGTTCCACGCGATGCTCGCGACCGACCCGCGGGTGCACGCGAGGGACCACGAGGAGGTCAACGCCCTCTTCCGTCGGCACATGGCCGCACTGGAGCCCCGGATCGGCGACTGGTTCGCGGTCCTGCCGCAGGCGCCGTACGACGTCGAGCGGCTCGACCCCGCCCTCGAGGCGGGCATGACCTACGGGTTCTACGAGGCCCCGACGGCCACCCAGCCCACGGGCTACTACCGGTGGAACGGCGTGGACCTGGAGAACAAGTCGCTGCTGACGTACGCCGCGCTGATCTTCCACGAGCTCGCCCCGGGACATCACTTCCACCTCGCGCGACAGGCCGAGAACACCGATCTCCCGCCGTTGCGACGCGAGCCTCTCCTCGGCGCCTTCAACGAGGGCTGGGCGGAGTACGCCTCCGGCCTCGGCTGGGAGATGGGCCTCTACGACGACCCGCTGGACGCCTACGGCCGCCTGACCCACGAGCGCTTCACGGCGCAGCGTCTGGTGGTCGACACCGGCCTCAACCTGATGGGCTGGAGCCTGGAGCAGGCTGCGTCGTTCATGTCGGCCAACACCACCGAGAGCGACGCCCAGGTCGCCAGCGAGGTGCTGCGCTACTCCACCGATCTGCCCGCCCAGGCCCTGGGCTACCGCGCCGGCTACCTCGAGCTGATGCGGCTGCGGGCGCGCGCGGAGAAGTCCTGGGGCGAGCGTTTCGACGTGCGCGACTTCCACGAGCTGGTGCTCGGTCCGGGAGCCCTGCCCTTCCCGGTCATCGAGGAGAGCGTGGACCGCGTCGCGCGCTCGGTGCCGACCGACTGACCGCTCCGACACCTGTCCGACCTCTCCACCCGAGGTTGCATCACGTGTCGGTGGCTCGGGACGGCTCCGGCGAATCACACTTCAGCAGGTCGCCCGCCGCTTCCCTCAGCGGCCGGGCGACCCCTTCACCCTGCGCCCGAGGAGCCCCCATGCGCGACCACGACCACCAGCTCCCCACCGTCTCCGGCAGGGAGGCCGCGGACCTGGCCGCGCGCTACCGCTCGGCGGCGGCACTGCTCCCCGAGCGGCAGGCCGCGCTGATGCGCAACCGTCGCGTCGAGCCGATGTGGACCGGTGTCGGGGACAGCTTCACCTACGTCCGGCAGAGCGCGACCGGCGAGGAGACGGTGCTCGTCGACCCGGCAGCGGGCACGCGCGAGATCGTCGAGCCGGAGCCCGCCGCCGAGGGGTCGACGCCGGGCCACCTGCGCGGACCTGACGGCCGCTCCCTCTTCCTGCGCGACCACGACCTGTGGGCGGTCGACCTCGACGGCCGCGAGTCCCGGCTGACCGACGACGGCGAGGCGTGGTTCGCGTGGGGGGCGCTGCCCGACAACAGCATGATGGCCGTGCCGTTTCGCCGGATGGGCATCGTGCTGCCGCCGATGGCGACGCTGCACTCGCCCTCGGGACGCTTCGTGCTGACGATGCGCGTGGACGAGCGCGGACTCGTGCCGACGCCACGGATCGAGAACGTCGCGCCGAGCGGCGCCGCCCGGCCCGAGGTGCACGAGATCCGGATCCGTCTCGACGATGAGGAAGCACTGCCCGCGGCCGAGTGCCGGATCCTCGACCTGGACGCCGGCACCGGCGTGGAGGTCGACGTCGTCGACGGGCTCGGCGAGACGCTGTTCCTCAACGGCACGAGCGGGGTCTTCTGGTCCGCCGACGAGTCCCGGGTGTTCCTGCTGCGCCACCCCGGCGGTGGCCGCACAGTGACGGTGGTCGAGGTCGACACGGCGACCGGCACCCGCCGCGACACCGTGCACGTCGAGGAGGACGCGCTCTTCGAGGCCAACCAGTTCCTCTACTCCCTGCCGCTCCTGCACGTGCTGCCGGAGACCGAGGAGGCCGTGCTGTTCTCCCAGCGCGACGGGTGGGGGCACCTCTACCTCCACGACCTGCGCACGGGCATGCGCCGACACCGGATCACCGACGGCGATCTCGTCGTCCGCGACCTGCTGCACGTCGATGCCGAACGCCGCGAGGTGCTCTTCGTCGCCGGCACCGACGAGCCGGACCTCCACCCCGGCCTGCGCCGGGTCTACCGCGCCTCTCTCGACGGCGGGCGCCAGCAGCTGCTGACCCCGGAGCCGGTCGACCACGACGTCGCCGCGCCCGAGCCGCAGTTCTTCCACCTCGTCTTCGGCGGCGGCAAGCCGGTCTCACGCAGCACCAGCCCGAGCGGGCGCTACTTCGTCGACCACCAGTCGACCGTCGAGGAGCCCCCGGTCATCGTGCTGCGCGACGCGCACGCCGAGGGAGCCGTCGTGATGGAGCTCGAGCGCACCGACGTCACCCGGCTGCTCGAGGCCGGCTATCGCCCACCGCGGCACTTCCGGGTCCGGTCCGAGGACGGCAGCACCGACCTGTGGGGCGCGGTGGCGCTGCCCGATCAGCCCCTCGACCCGGAGCGCATCCCGATCGTCGAGCACGTGTACGCCGGCTTCCAGATCCCGCACGTCCCGGTGTCCTGGGTCGGCGGCGGCAAGACCTCGGGCGCGCACGGCAACCTGCCCAGCCTGACCGCACTCGGCTTCGCGGCGGTCATGGTCGACGGTCGCGGCACGCCCGGCCGGGACCGCGAGTTCCGCCAGTGGACCTCGGGCCACCACCACACCACCCGCGGTCTCGAGGACCACGTCACCGCGCTGCGGGGTCTCGCGGAGGAGCTGCCTCAGCTCGACCTGACCCGGGTGGGCGTGGTCGGCCACTCCTACGGCGGCTATCACGCTGCCCGGCTGATGCTGATGTTCCCAGAGGTCTACCGCGCCGGGGTGAGCAGCGCCGGCGTGCACGACCCGCGCAAGGTCGCCCGGGGCGGATGGTCCTGGCACATGGGCGCCGGACCTCACTACGACCGCACCACCGCGGAGTACCTCCAGCTCGGCAACCTCCACCTCGCCGACCGGCTGGCCGGCGACCTGCTCCTGTGCTGCGGTGAGATCGACGAGAACGCCACCGTCGACCACACCTTCGCGCTGGCGGACGCACTGATCCGCGCGGGCAAGAGGTTCGACCTCAAGATCTGGCCGGGTCTCAACCACTACCAGCTGACGCCCTACGTCCAGATGTGCTTCTGGGACCACTTCACCCGCAGCCTCCTCGGGCTCGCCCCGCCATCGGACTTCACCCCGGCCTGAGGTCGTCAGACGGCCTCGGCGGCGCCCGCCCGTCGCGGATCGGCGCACGCGTGGGCGACACCCTCGACGAGGTGGATCCCCTCGTAGCTCCCGGAGTGCAGGTTCCACGGGTTGACGACCTCCAGGCCGACCCCGCGGCGCACGACCTCGCGACGCACCGCCTCGTCGACGTCGGCCTCGCAGAAGTACGACGCGGGCGCGGCCTCCAGCACCGCGTCGATCGACGCCGTGCCACCGAAACGGGGCGTGTGCACGGAGGCCTCGATGTCCATCCCGAAGTCGAGGATGTTGAGGGTGTTCTGGACGATGTTCTGGATCAGCCCCTGGGACGGCGATCCCGCCGAGAGCACCGGCCGCCCATCCCGGAGGATCAGCGTGGGAGCCAGGAAGCACGACCCTCGCCCACCCGGCTGGGGCAGGTTGCCGAGGAAGTGCACGCCCCCCGCCCAGAGCTGGACGCCGTCGGCGTACAGACCGTTGGTCCATGGCAGGCTCATGGTCGAGTGCAGGACGCTGGCGATGTCGCCGTCTCCGTCGACGACGGTGACGTGGTTGGAGCCGGGGTACGGCGCTGACGCGACCGCATGCGGCAGCCGGGTGCGCATCAGCTCGAACCGTCTGGCGGCATGCTCCTTGCTCGTGATGAGGTCGAGGGGCACCGGGTAGTCGCGCGGGTCGCGCTGGTCGAACCCCTCGAGATACACCTCTCCGCAGAAGCGCGCGAGCCAGTAGAGCGTGTCCGGGCTCTCGGTCGGCGGACCCCAGTCCTGCAACGGGATCTGCTCGACCAGGTTGAGGATCTCGATGACGTGGGTGCCGCCGCGGTCCGGCGGCGGTGACCCGATCACCTCGTAGCCGCGATAGGTGCCGCGGGCGGGCTCCATCCACCGCACCTCGTAGGCCTCGAGGTCCGCGCGGGTGATCACCCCGCCGGCGCCCTGGGCGGTCTCCACGAGTCGTTGCGCGAAGGCACCGCGGTAGAAGTGCTCGCTGCCGTCCTCGACGAGGCGCCCCAGGGTCTCCGCGAGCCGGGGCTGACGGACCAGGTCGCCGACGTCGAGGAGGTGCCCGTCGGGGAGGAAGACCTCCCGGCCGCCGGCGTAGCGACCGAGGGTGCCGAGCTGGGTGAAGGCCATGCCGTAGAGGAAGGGGTACATCTCGAATCCCTGGTCGGCCAGCTCGACGGCCGGCGCCATCAGACGCGACACCGGCAGCGACCCGAGTCGCTCGGCCGCCGCCTCGAAGGCCGCCCAGAAGCCGGGGACGGCGACGCTGCGGCCGCTCGACATGTCGGCGGGCGAGATCGACGTCAGGTCGCGCGGACGGTCCATCGACCCGTTGAGGTAGGTCGTCTCACCTCTCGCGCCGTCGTGGTGCAGCATCGACAGGACGCCGCACAGGGACGACATGTGCGGCTCGACGACCGTCTGCGTGACGGCCGCTGCGAGGGCAGCGTCCACCGCATTGCCGCCCTCGCGCAGCACGTCGGTGGCCACCCGGGTGGCGATGGGGTGGCTGGTCACCACCATCCCGTCGCGGCCCTGGACGCCGGCCTTGCGGCCGAAGCGCGCGGCGTCGGTGAGCTGCTTGCGGGTGGCCGCATCCATCGGTGTCCTCCGTGTCGCGGGCGGCCGTGATCAGTTCGCGGCGCGCAGCTCGCCGTACTGGAAGCAGCTGCACCCGCTCTCGAAGGTCAGCGGGCGGAAGGCCGCGACCCCGTCGACGCGGTTGGTCACGTCCACCTTGAAGGTGCTGGGCGAGACGAACGTGTTCCTCAGCGCCGGGCGGGCGAGGGCGAGGAGATTGTCGGGGGCCGACCCGATCTTGTCCGCCGCCTGCTCCAGGTAGAAGAACATGTTGCACATGGTCGCCTGGAGCGCCTTGGTGGTGTTCGACGTCGTGCCCTGCCCGGCCTTCTCCATGACGGAGAAGCATCGGGTCTCCTGCGAGCTGACCGGGCCGGGCCGCTTGCCCTTGCCGATGTCGTAGAACGGCGCCCAGCCCACGCCGGCGGCGCCTTCGAGCTGCGCCTTGGGCGCCGAGGACTCCAGGAGGGCGCCGGGCCCGTAGGACGAGTAGAGCGCGTAGTCGGGGCGGTAGCCCTGGCTCTCGGCCGCATTCATCACGAACAGCGGGCTCGCGCCCACGGGGAGGACCCGGTCGACCCCGTCCGAGGCGAACCGCAGCACGACGCTGCCGCCCTGGCTCACGGCGTTCTGAGCGGTGACCGCCACGGTCGTCTTGACCTTGAGTCCGTACTTGGCCAGCGCCGCCTTCAGCGGACCGTCGACCGTGGCGCTGTTGGCGGCGTCGTCATAGGTGTAGACACCGATCGTCGAGTCCTTGGTCAACCACTTGGTCGACCACAGGTAGTCGACCAGCGTGCCCATCAGCCGGTGCGCGGCCAGGTCTCCCGGCGCCCCCATCAGGTTGGCCCACTGCGCCTGGATGTCGTCGGGGATGTTGGAGATGTCGTTGACGACACCGACACCGGCCTTCACGAAGCACTCGAAGTTGCCGATGCTCATGCCGGCGAAGGTGACGAGCAGGTCGACGTCGTCGTCCTCGACCAGCCGGCGGCAGGCGCCTTCGTAGGCGGCGTTGGCATCCGAGCCGTACTGGCTGGCATCGGCGAAGAAGAGCTGGATCTTGCGACCGGCGAGACCGCCGTTGGCATTGATGTCGTCGGCCAGCGCGGTCGCCTGGGCCTTGGTGTCGCCGACCGACAGGGCCCCCAGGCCGAGCGCCTCGGCAGCCTCGTTGACACCCGACGCGTAGTACACGCCGACCTTGAGCGGCGTCGACGGCGCGGCCGGCACCCCTCCGGGGCCGGTGGTCGGCTGAGCGCCACTGGTGCCCGGCGCCCC
>WLIH01000061.1 GCA_009702305.1 Actinomycetota bacterium
GCCAGTGGCGGGGCGTCACCATCCGCGGCACCAACCTGACCAAGCTGGACCTCACCGGGATCGACCTGCGTGAGGCCGACCTGTCCTTGTCGGACCTGACCGGGTCGGTGTTGCGCGACGCACTGCTCTCCGGAGCCACGGTGCGCGAGACCAACCTGCGCAGCGCAGACCTGCGCGGCGCCCAGCTCGACGGCGTCGACCTCAGCGTCGCTCGACTGCGCCTGACCCGCCTGGACCTGACCGGGGCAGTCCTGCTCGCCGAGGTCCACGGAGCCGTCGTCGATCTGCCACGGCCGGGATAGTCCGTCACGAAATGGCTGTCCGACGTCGATCCAGGCGACCACATCGTGACGGACTACCCGGGCGAGTCTGTCAGGGCAGCCCTGCTCAGCTGGTGAGGACGCCGTGCTCGACGCAGGCCGCCGACCAGCCCCGGGGGGTGACCTGCACCTTCATCCGGCGCTGGCAGCTGGTGCAGAAGCGCGGCGGCTCCATGACGAGCTGGACGTCGCAGACCGTGTGGTCGCGGGCCTCGCCCGGCTGGCCGCAGTGCGCGCAGTACGTCGTCATCGCAGCCGTGTCTACAGGGTCTTCGCGAGCTCGCGGATCGGCATCTTGAGGTCGGCCAGCAGGGCGAGGTCCTCGTCGGCGTCGCGACCCAGGGTGGTGAGGTAGTTGCCGACGATGACGGCATTGATGCCGCCGAGCAGTCCGTCACGGGTGCCGAGGTCGCCGAGGGTGAGCTCGCGCCCGCCGGCGTAGCGCAGGATCGTGCGCGGCATCGCGAGCCGGAAGGCCGCGATCGTGCGCAGCGCGTCCTGGCTGCTCATGATCGGCAGGTCGCCGAACGGCGTGCCGGGCCGCGGGTTGAGGAAGTTGAGCGGCACCTCGTGCGGGTCGAGCTCGGCCAGCTGCGAGGCGAGCTCGGCACGCTGCTCCAGGCTCTCGCCCATGCCGACCAGCCCACCGCAACACAGCTCCATGCCGGCCTCGCGGACCATCTCGCAGGTGGCCCAGCGCTCCTCGTAGGAGTGGGTCGTGACGACCTGCGGGAAGTAGGACTTCGCCGCCTCGAGGTTGTGGTTGTAGCGGTGCACGCCCATGGCGGCCAGATCGTCGACCTGCTCCTGGGTGAGCATGCCCAGCGAGCAGGCGACGTTGATGTCGACCGCCTCCTGGATCGCCTTGATGCCCTCGCGGACCTGCGTCATCAGACGCTCGTCGGGGCCGCGGACGGCGGCGACGATGCAGAACTCCGTGGCGCCGGTCGCCGCGGTCTCCTCGGCGGCCTTGACCAGCTGCGGGATGTCGAGCCACACCGAGCGCACCGGCGAGGTGAACTGGCCCGACTGGCTGCAGAAGTGGCAGTCCTCGGGGCAGCCGCCGGTCTTGAGGCTGATGATGCCCTCGACCTCGACCTCGGGACCGCAGTGCTTCATCCGGACGGCGTGCGCCAGCTCGAGCAGCTCCGGGATCTGAT
The DNA here is from genome assembly GCA_009702305.1 of Actinomycetota bacterium. Lineage (GTDB taxonomy): Bacteria > Actinomycetota > Actinomycetes > Propionibacteriales > Nocardioidaceae > Nocardioides. The sequence continues at coordinate 1,481 of WLIH01000061.1, forward strand.
CCTCCGGCAGCTGCAGCACCTCGACGAGCTCGTCGTACGAGAGGCCGATGCCGCCGTCGAGGACCTGGGTCTTGGCGCGCTCGAGAATGTCAGTCACGCAGGGCAATCTAGTCGCCCGGTGACGCAGACCCGCACTCGCGGTCGCTGGTTGGTACGGCACGCGCGGCACCCGGGGGCGCTCGTAGACTCCGCTGCGATGATCCCCGCCGACCACGGGTCCCTCCTGGACTTCGACCGCGACCACGTGTGGCACCCCTACACGTCGATGACCGACCCCGCGCCGGTCCGGCTCGTCACGAGCGCGTCCGGAGTCCGGCTGCGGATGGCCGACGGCTCCGAGCTGGTCGACGCGATGTCGTCGTGGTGGGCGGCGCTGCACGGCTACAACCACCCCACGCTCAACGCCGCCCTCGTGGAGCAGGCGGGCCGGATGTCGCACGTGATGTTCGGCGGGCTGACCCACGAGCCGGCGATCCGGCTGGCCGAGCGGCTCGTCGAGGTCAGCCCCGCGGGCCTCGAGCACGTCTTCCTCGCCGACTCCGGCTCGGTGAGCGTCGAGGTCGCGATCAAGATGGTGCTCCAGCACCAGCGCGGCACGGGACACCCCGAGCGCACCCGGCTGCTGACCGTGCGCGGCGGCTACCACGGCGACACGTTCGGCGCCATGAGCGTGTGCGACCCGGTCGGCGGCATGCACTCGATGTTCACCGACGTGCTCGCCCCGCAGCTCTTCGCCGAGCGCCCCCCGTCGGCGTACGACGACGTGGCCGGGTGGGCCGAGGCGTTCCGCGCGCTCGCGGCGCAGCACGCCCACGAGCTCGCCGGCATCATCGTCGAGCCGCTGCTGCAGGGCGCCGGCGGCATGCACATCTACGACCCGGCCTGCCTGCGCGTGATGCGCGAGGTCGCCGACGAGCACGCACTCGTGCTCGTCTTCGACGAGATCGCCACCGGGTTCGGTCGCACCGGCACCTTCTTCGCCGCCGACGCCGCCGGGGTCGCGCCCGACGTGCTCTGCGTCGGCAAGGCCCTGACCGGCGGCTACCTGACCCTGGCCGCCGTCCTCTGCACGGGTGCCGTGGCCCGGGGGCTGTCGGCCTCCGAGACGGGAGTGCTGATGCACGGCCCGACGTTCATGGGCAACCCGCTGGCCTGCGCCGTCGCGCTCGCGAGCCTCGACCTGTTGGAGGCCGGCGACTGGGCGGCATCGGTCGCTCGGGTCAACGCCGGCCTCGTCGCCGGGTTGGAGCCGCTGCGCCATCGCGCCGGGGTGATCGACGTGCGCACCATCGGTGCCGTCGGCGTCGTGCAGCTCGACCACGCCGTCGACGTCGTCGCGGCGACCGACGCGGCCGTCGCCGCCGGCGTGTGGATCCGCCCCTTCCGCGACCAGATCTACACGATGCCGCCCTACATCAGCACCGACGACGACGTCGCGCTGATCTGCCGCGCCATCGGCCGAGCCGCGGAGGTGGCCTGAGCATGAGCGACATCAGCTGGAGCGACTGGCTGGCCGAGCAGGCGGCCGACCGCGAGGCCTCGGGCCTGCGCCGCGCCCTGGTGCCGCGGGGCCCGGCCGACCGCGTCGTCGACCTCGCCGGCAACGACTACCTCGGGCTGTCCGGGCATCCCGCGGTGCGGCAGGGCGCCGCCGACGCGGCTCTGGTCTGGGGCGCCGGCGCCGGGGCGTCGCGGCTCGTGACCGGCACCCTCGACCTGCACGCCCAGCTCGAGGCCGAGCTGGCGGCGTACGCCGGGCAGCCGGCCGCCCTGGTCCTCTCGACCGGCTACCACGCCAACCTCGCGGTCGTGAGCGCCCTGGTCGACCGCGACTGCCACGTCATCTCCGACGCCCACATCCACGCCTCGCTGGTCGACGCCGTGCGGCTGTCGCGGGCCGGGCTCACCGTCACGCCGCACAGCGACGTCGATGCCGTGCGCGACGCGCTGGCCAGCGGCGGCGGGGAGCGCACCATCGTGCTCGCCGAGTCGATCTACTCCGTGCTCGGCGACGAGGGTCCGCTGGTCGAGCTCGCCGCCCTGTGCGAGGAGCACGGCGCCCTGCTGGTCGTGGACGAGGCCCACGGGCTCGGCGTCCACGGCGCCGGCGTGGTGCAGCGTCTGGGCCTCGCCGGCCTGCCCCACGTCATCGTGACGATGACGCTGTCCAAGTCGCTCGGCAGCCAGGGCGGCGCCGTGCTCGCCTCGCCCGAGATCGTCGACCACCTGGTCAATCGGGCTCGCCCGTTCATCTTCGACACCGCGCTGGCGCCCGCGGCGACCGGTGCGGCGCTGGCTGCGCTCCGGGTGCTGCGCGAGAGCCCCGAGCTGCCCGCCGTCGTACGCCGTCGGGTGCTCGACCTCGCGGGCTCCCTGGGCGTCGAACCGCCCGCCGGAGCGGTGCTCTCGGTGCCGATGCCCTCCCCCGTCGTCGCGGTCGCCGCCCAGGCGGCGGCACTGGAGCAGAGTGTCCGGGTCGGCTGCTTCCGCCCGCCCTCGGTGCCCGACGGCGTCTCGCGGCTGCGGATCACCGTCAGCGCCGGCATCAGCGACGACGACTGGGCCCGCGCCAGCGACGTGCTCGTGGCCGTCGTCAAGGAGCACGCGTGACCGGGCGGGTGCTCGTCGTGACCGGCACCTCGACCGGTGTCGGCAAGACCGTCGCCACCGCCGCCCTCGCTGCGACCGCCACCGGTCACGTCACGGTCGTCAAGCCGGCCCAGACCGGCATCGCCGACGGGGAGCCGGGCGACGCCGAGGTCGTGCACCGCCTGAGCGGCTGCGCGGTGCAGGAGTACACCGCCCTCGACGACCCGCTCGCCCCCGACACCGCCGCCCGGCTCCGCGGCGTGCGGATCCCGCCGATCGCGGAGTACGCCGACCGGATCCGGGTGCTGGCCGACTTCCACGACCTGGTCGTGGTCGAGGGCGCGGGCGGGCTGCTGGTGCGCCTCGACACCGAGGGCGGCACGCTGCTCGACCTCGCCGCCGAGCTGGCGGACACGCTGCCGCCCGGATCGGTCGACGTGGTGGTCGTGACCGCGGCCGGGCTGGGCACGCTCAACCACACCGAGCTGACCGTCGGCGCGCTGCGCGCCCGCGGCCTCGAGCCGGCCGGCCTGGTGATCGGGTCCTGGCCCGACGAGCCCGGCCTCGCCGAGACCTGCAACCGCGACGACCTGCCGCGCGTGAGCGGCTTACCCCTGCTCGCCACCATCCCCGCCGGCGCGGGCGCGCTGGAGCGCGACGCCTTCCGCGCTGCTGCGCCGGGCTGGTTCGCCTGAGCTCTGCTGGGCCGGCCGGGCAGACTGGGGAGGTGCACGCCACCGCTGAGCCCGAGAGCGCCGACGAGGTCTACCGCGTCCTGCTCGAGCCGACCCGTCGCGGTCGGCTGCCCCGGATGCTGCGCGGGGCGCTCGACCTCTGGTGCGCGATGAGCGGCGGACTGCTCGAGCTCTCGCACGGTGGCGAGCTGGTCGTCCGCGAGCACCTCGACGGGCGGGAGGTCGCCCGGGTGCCGGCTCCGACGCCGCGCCTGGCCGCCGAGCTCTACGACGAGATCACCGATCAGCTCGCGACGCTGAGCCCCGCAGAGTTCCGCGCCGTCTGGCACGTCGCGACCTGACGGGGCGCCTGCTGGGTCGTGTGCCTGGCGACGCACTGCAGCGCGTCCGGGGACACACGACCCAAGCAAGCGCCCAGGGCTCAGGGCATCGAGGTCGGCCGTGAGCCGAGTCGCCACCGCGGCGGCGTCCGGTCGCGCCAGGGCGCGGCCGCCTCGATCTGGGCCGAGAGGGCCAGCAGCAGCTCCTCCTCGGCCGGTCGGGCCGCGAGCATCACACCGACCGGCAGGCCGTCGGGGGTCCAGTGCAGCGGCAGGGAGACGGCCGGCATGCCGGTGACGTTCCACGCGGAGGTCCACGGCGTGAAGGCCTTCTGAGCCTCGAAGTCGGCGGCCGGGTCGGCGTCGTCGCGCAGCGCACCCACCGGCAGCGGCGGCGTCGCGAGCGTCGGGGTCAGCACGGCGTCGTACGGCGCGAGCGTGGTCAGCGTCTGAGCCGCGAAGCGTCGCATCGCGCCGATCGCCAGACCGAACTCCGGGCCGCTGACGGCCCGCCCGCGCTCGGCCAGCCAGCGGGTCAGCGGGCGCAGCAGATGCTCCCGCTCCGGCGGCACCGGCGAGAGCGCGGTCAGCACGGCCCAGCAGATCTCGAAGGTCGGCACCGCCTCCCGGGCCATCGGCACGGCGATGTCGACGACCTCGTGACCGAGCTCCTCGAGCAGCCGCGAGGCGGCCTCCCAGGCTGCGAGGCACTCGGGGTCGACGGGACTGTCGGTGATGACTGGTGTGCTGAAGCGAGCGATCCGCAGACGCCCCGGGTCGCGATCGCAGGCCGCGACGAAGGACGAGGACGGAGGTGGCGCCCAGGACGGATCGCCCACCCGACGACCGGCGAGGACATCGAGCATCGCCGCCGCGTCGCGCACGTCGCGGGCCAGCGCACCCGACGTCGCCAAACCCACCGGGTCCCCGTACGACGGGTGCCCGCTGATCCGGCCGCGGGTCGGCTTGAGGCCGACCAGACCGCAGCAGGAGGCCGGGATCCGGATCGAGCCGCCACCGTCGGAGCCCTGGGCCAGCGGCACCAGACCGGCCGCGACCGCCGCTGCCGCGCCGCCCGAGGAGCCTCCCGCCATCCGGGTGCGGTCCCACGGCGTGACGGCCGGGGGTCGATCGTCCGGCTCGGTGTAGCAGGGCGAGCCGAACTCCGGCGTGCTGGTCTTGCCCAGGCTGACCAGGCCCGCCGCCTCGAGCGCGAGGGTGACGCCGTCGGAGACGTCCGGCACGAAGTCGGCGTAGGCCGCCGAGCCGAAGGTCGTGCGCACGCCGGCGGTGAGGTTGAGGTCCTTGATCGCCGTCGGCACGCCCCACAGCGGTGACCGGGCGGCGCCGGGATCACCCGACAGCTCAGCCTGCAGCCGTCGTGCGTGCTCGCGCGCCCGGTCGGCGACGACGGTGACGAAGGCACCGACGCCGTCCTCGGGGCGATCGAGGGCTTCGATGCGCTGCAGGTAGTGCTCGACCAGCTCGAGCGGTGCGACCGCCCGGTCGCGGACGAGCGCACCCTGCTCGAGGGCGGTCAGGTCATGGAGCTCGCTCACCCCATGACCGTACGGGTCCGGGACGGGCTCAGGCGGCAGCCGGGGCGGGCACGAAGTCGGCGAGCGTCTGGACGGCGGCCCGCAGACGGGCGAGCACGTCGGCGTCGCTGAGCACGTCGACCTCGATGCCGGGCTGCGAGACGGTGACGTCCTCGACGACGACGGCGCCCGCGATGCCGGCGGAGCGGGCGGTGTCGGCGTGCGACCACTTGCCGCCGTACGGCGTGGGCGTGGTGCCGACGACGCCGAACGGCTTGCCGAAGACGGCCCCGGCGCCATAGGGGCGCGAGAGCCAGTCGATCGCGTTGTTGAGCACGGCCGGCATCGTGCCGTTGTACTCCGGCGTGACCGCCAGGACGCGGTCGGCCGAGGCGACGGCGGCGCGCAGGGCAGCTGCGGCGGCCGGCACGTCCTCGCCGTCGAGCTCCTCGTTGTAGAACGGCACGTCGCCGAGACCCTCGACGATGTCGAGCGTGACGCCGGCGGGCGCCTGGTCGCGCAACAGCTCGGCCAGCTTGCGGTTGACGGAGTCGGCGCGCAGGCTGCCGACGAGGACGGCGATGCGGGTGTCAGACATGGGAGCTCCTCGGGAGATGGACGTACCTTCGGGAGGCTAAACGGACCACGGTCCGCTTTATATTCCAGCTCCGCGCATTCTCTTCGCCGAGGCTCCCGTCCCCTCTACGGTGTCCTCACCATGACCGACCGCACGCTGCTGCCGCTCGTCGGCAGCCCCGCGCCCGAACGGGCCGACGCAGCGCGCAACCGCGAGGCGTTGCTGCAGGCCGCCCGACGGTTGGTGGCCGAGCACGGGGCCGGCGGAGTCACCATGGAGCGGGTCGCGGCCGAGGCCGGCGTCGGCAAGGGCACGGTGTTTCGTCGCTTCGAGTCGCGCGAGGGCCTGATGGCCGCCCTCGTCGACCACCTCGAGACCGACTGGCAGGCCTCGGTCATCTCCGGTCCCCCGCCACTAGGCCCGGGCGCACCGCCCCTGGACCGCCTGCTCGCCTTCGGCCGCTCCCGGCTCGAGACCACACTGGTGCACGCCGACCTGATCCGGGCGGCCGGCCGGGCCGGGTCGCGGTCCTACGCGGCGTACTCCTTCGTGTCCATGCACGTGCGCTACCTACTGCGCGAGCTCGGCGTCAGCGGCGACCTGCCGATCCTCGCGACGGCGCTGCTCGCACCCCTCGAGATCCCGATCCTGGACCAGCAGCTCACGGTCGAGGGCTTCCCGATCGACCGGGTGCACGCCGGCTGGGTCGACCTCGCGCGGCGCGTGATCAGCTGACGGTGCGGCGCAGCCCGAAGGTCACGCCGTCGACGAGCGCCCCCCACGACGCCTCGATCACGTTGGCGCCGACGCCGACGGTGACCCACGACGACTCGCCGTCGGTCGTCTCGATGAGCACCCGGGTGATCGCATCGGTGCCGTGGCCCTGGTCGAGGATGCGCACCTTGTAGTCGATCAGCTCGAACTTCGCGACAGCCGGGTAGGCCTGGCCGATCGCGGTGCGCAGGGCGTGGTCGAGCGCGTTGACCGGGCCGTTGCCCTCGCCGGTCACGACGTAGCGCACCCCGTCGGCGACCAGCTTGACGGTGCCCTCCGAGAGCGCCTCCGCGCCCGGACGGGTCTCGGTGATGACCCGCCACGACTCGATCTCGAAGTACGACGGCCGCTGGCCCTCGACCTCCTCGGCCAACAGCAGCTCGAACGACGCGTCGGCGGCCTCGAAGGTGTAGCCGCGCGCCTCGAGCACCTTGACCCGGTCGGTGATCTTGGTGAGCAGGTCGCGGTCGCCCGACAGGTCGAAGCCCAGCTCGCGTCCCTTGAGCTCGATCGAGGCACGGCCGGCCATGTCGGAGACGAGCAGCCGCATGTCGTTGCCGACGCCGATCGGGTCCATGTGCTGATAGAGGTCGGGGTCGACCTTGATGGCACTCGCGTGCAGGCCGGCCTTGTGGGCGAAGGCCGAGGTGCCGACGTAGGGCTGGCGCGAGGCCGGCGGCACGTTGGTCACCTCGGCGACGGCGTGGGCGATCCTCGTGGCCTCGCGCAGCAGCCCGACGGGCAGCACCTGCTGGTCGAGCTTGAGCTCGAGGTTGGCGACCACGGTGACAAGGTCGGCGTTGCCGGTGCGCTCGCCGTAGCCGTTGATGCAGCCCTGCACGTGGGTGGCGCCGGCGTCGATGGCAGCCAGCGAGTTCGCGACGGCGCACCCGCTGTCGTTGTGGGCGTGGATGCCGACCCGCACCCCGGTCGACTCGATCACGTCGTGGACGACGTCGGAGACCCAGGCGGGCAGCATGCCGCCGTTGGTGTCGCACAGGGCGATCACCTCGGCGCCGGCGTCGTACGCCGTGCGCAGCACCTCGAAGGCGTAGTCGCGGTTGCGGCGGTAGCC
>WLIH01000062.1 GCA_009702305.1 Actinomycetota bacterium
CAGATGGCGAAGTCGGCGGGAGCCACGATCCTGCGCGGCGGCGCCTTCAAGCCGCGCACGTCGCCGTACGCCTTCCAGGGCCTGGGCCTGCCCGGCCTGGAGATCCTGGCCGACGTCCGCGAGGCGACCGGCATGCCGTTCGTCACCGAGGTCGTCGACGCCCGTGACGTGCCCGCGGTCGCCGAGCACGCCGACATGCTCCAGATCGGCACCCGCAACATGGCGAACTTCGGGCTCCTCCAGGCCGTCGGCGACGCCGGCAAGCCGGTGCTGCTCAAGCGGGGCATGACCGCCACCGTCGAGGAGTGGCTGATGGCGGCGGAGTACATCGCCCAGCGCGGCAACCTCGACATCGTGCTGTGCGAGCGCGGCATCCGCACCTTCGAGCCGGCCACGAGGAACACCCTCGACATCTCGGCCGTGCCGGTCGTGCAGATCACCAGTCACCTGCCGGTGATCGTCGATCCGTCGCACGCCGCGGGCCGCAAGGACCTGGTCGTCCCGCTCTCGCGCGCGGCGATCGCCGTCGGGGCCGACGGGATCATCGTCGACGTCCACCCCTCGCCGGAGACGGCGCTGTGCGATGGCCCGCAGGCCCTGCTCGGCTCGGAGCTGCGCGAGCTGGCCCAGGCCGTGCGTCGACTGCCGGCCGTGGTCGGCCGGGTCGACTCCAGCACCCTGATCAGCCGGTCCTGACTACGCTGGTCGGCGCGCCGGGGCATCGGACAGGTCGGCGGACGGGTCGGCCGGACAGATCGGGAGGAGCCAGATGAGCTACTGCACCGCGTGCGGCGCCTCGCTCGACATCGGTCGCTTCTGCACGAACTGCGGCCACCCGACCTCGGTCGAAGCGGCGACCGACCCGACCCCTGGCCCGACCCCTGGCCCGACCCCTGGCCCGACCATCGGCCCGACCGCTGACCCGGTGCAGCCGCCTCCGGTGCACGAGCAGCCCACGCCGGCGCGCTATCCCCTCTTCGCCGACGACCCCGCCTCGCCGAGCGCACCCGAGGACGTCGACGCCCTGGTGACCGGCACGGCGACGTACGCCGTGGTCGCGGCGCCGACCCGGCGGCGCCGACGCCCGGCGATGCTGGCGGGGGTCGTCGTTGTGGCATGCCTGGTGCTGGTATCGGCCCTCGTCATCCTGCTCCGCGACGGGACCGACGACCCGGCACCCGACCGCGCGGGACCGTCTCAGCCCGCTGCCTCCGCGCCGTCGGACCAGCCGGCTCCCACCGAGGACCGACCGGGCGACCTGGCCGCCCTGACCCGAGTCGAGGCGCCCCCGGAGGGACCGACGAGCGTCGACGTGGAGACCGGCGCGACGATCAGCTACGCCGCCACCAACATGCTCGACGGCGACCCGGTCACCTGCTGGCGCACCCCCGGAGCCGCCGACGACGCCGAGCTGACCTTCCGCTTCGACCGTGCGCTGACGGTGACCTCGGTCGGGCTGGTCAACGGCTACGCGAAGACCAGCCGCGCCGACGGTCGCGAGTACGACTGGTACGCCGGCAACCGGCGCATCCTCGAGGTCGAGTGGACCTTCGACGACGGCACCACGGTCCGTCAGGAGCTCGACGAGCGGCGCGAGCTGCAGGTGCTCGACGTCGGCGCGGTCGAGACGTCGTCGGTGCGGCTGCGGATCCTCACGGTCACCCCGCCCGGCACCGGGCCGGCCGGCAAGGACAACACGGCGATCAGCGACGTCGCGCTGACCGGCTACGCCGGCTGAGATCCGGCGTCGCGGCGATCACGCCTGGCGCAGCATCTCCGCGACGAGGAACGACAGCTCGAGGGACTGCACCCGGTTCAGCCGGGGGTCGCAGACCGACTCGTAGCGCGACGAGAGGTCCATGTCGGTGAGCTCCTCGCCGCCGCCGACACACTCGGTGACGTCGTCGCCGGTCAGCTCGACGTGCACGCCGCCCGGCCAGGTGCCGAGAGCGCGGTGGACGTCGAAGAAGCCCTGCACCTCCTCGATCACGTCGTCGAAGCGGCGGGTCTTGTAGCCCGAGCTGGCCTCGAAGGTGTTGCCGTGCATCGGGTCGCAGATCCACGCGACCTCCAGCCCCGACGCGGTGACCTTCTCGATCAGGTGCGGCAGGCCGTCGCGGATCTTGCCGGCACCGAAGCGGGTGATGAAGGTCAGCCGTCCGGCGGTGTTGTCGGGGTTGAGCCGCTGCGCGAGCGCGATGGCGTCGTCGGGCGTGGTCGTCGGACCCAGCTTGACGCCGATCGGGTTGCGGATGTGGCTGAGCAGCTCGACGTGGGCGCCGCTGAGCTGACGGGTGCGCTCCCCGATCCAGACGAAGTGGCCGGACACGTCGTACGGCAGGTCGGTGCGGGAGTCGATGCGGGTCATCGCGTGCTCGTACTCCAGCACCAGCGCCTCGTGGCTGGAGTGGAAGTCGACCCGGTGGAACTCGTCGGGGTCGGCCCCGATCGCCTTCATGAAGGTGAGCGCGCGCTCGATCTCGCCGGCGAGCTGCTCGTACTGCTGGCCGACCGGCGAGGAGCGGACGAAGTCGGTGTTCCAGGTGTGCACCTGACGCAGGTCGGCGTAGCCGCCGGTCACGAAGGCGCGCACGAGGTTCAGGGTCGAGGCCGAGGCGTGGTAGACGTCGACGAGGCGCTGCGGGTTGGGCACTCGGGCCTCGGGGGTGAACTCGAAGCCGTTGACGGCGTCGCCGCGGTACGCCGGCAGGGTGACGCCGTCACGGGTCTCCAGGTCGGAGGAGCGAGGCTTGGCGTACTGGCCGGCGAGACGACCGACCTTCACGACCGGCACCGAGGCGGCGTACGTGAGCACGACCGCCATCTGGAGCAGCACCCGCAGCTTGTTGCGCACGTTGTCGGCCGTGACACCCTCGAAGGTCTCGGCGCAGTCGCCGCCCTGCAGCATGAACGCCTCGCCGCGGGCGACAGCGGCGATCTTCGAGGTCAGGTCGTCGCACTCCCCCGCGAAGACCAACGGAGGCATCGTCCGCAGCTTGGCGACCGCCTTGTCCACGGCCGCCCGGTCGGGGTAGGTCGGCTGCTGGGCCGGGCCGAGGGCGTGCAGGCTGGCGAGATCGGGGATGGTGCTCACTGGTCCAGACTACGCGGGCAGGCTCGCCGTCCCGATTCGCCGGAGCAGGCGTGGACGCGGCTACTTCTCGAGGTGGTCGATGTCGCGGAAGCCGGTCTTCTGCGCGCGGATGCCCCGGTTGGTCAGCCAGGTCCCGAGCCACAGCACGACCCCCAGCGCCAGCAGGCCGGCGGCGATCTTGTACTGCACGTAGTCGGCCTCGAGGCGCGCCCAGGGACCGAGCAGGAAGGCGCACGTCAGGGCGCCGATCACCGGCACCGCGGTCGGCGCCCGGAAGCGGCTCGGCTGAGGGTCTCGGCGCAGCACCAGACAGCAGACGTTGACGACGGTGAAGACCGCGAGCAGGAGCAGCGACGTGGTGCCGGACAGGGCCGAGACGATGGTGCTCTCGGCCTGAGTGCGGACGACGATGATCAACACCAGGGCCAGAGCGGTGGTGAAGACGATGGCGGCATACGGCGAGCGCCGGGTCGCCGAGACCCGTCCCAGGCTGCGTGGCAGCACGTCCTGGCTGGCCATGCCGTAGATCAGCCGGCTCGCCATCAGCATGTTGATCAGAGCCGTGTTGGCGACTGCGAAGACCGTCATGAACGGGAAGATCTTGTCGATCGGGATGTCGGGGGCACCGATGCGCACGACGTCGAGCAGCACCCCAGCCTCGGGATTCTGTGGGGAGGCGATCTGTCCGGCCGGGATGACCGCGACCACGGAGACGGCGACGAGCATGTAGATGATGACGGCGATGCCGAGGCCGGTGAGCATCATCTTGGGGAAGATCTTCTCCGGCTCCTGGGTCTCCTCGACCATGTTGACCGAGTCCTCGAAGCCGACCATCGAGAAGAACGCGATCGCGGTCGCGATGGTGACGGCCGCGAAGAGACCCTTCTCGTCCGGGCTCTCGAAGACCGTCACGCGACTGAGATCGCCGTCGCCCTTGCCGACCACCCACAGGCCGATGCCGATCACGATCGCGAGCGCGGCCATCTCGACGATCGTGAGCACCACGTTGAACTTCACGCTCTCGCCGACGCCGCGCAGGGTGATGGCGGCCCGCACGATCATGAAGGCGAGCGCGACGAGCAGGGTGGCGGTGCTGCCGGTCGGGATGCCGGGCAGGATCTCGTCGAGGCCGAGGAGCAGGTTGGCGGAGAGCAGCCCGGAGGAGGTCGAGGCGCTCGTGATGCCAGAGCACACGACGGTGAACGCCACCAGGAACGTCACGAAGTGCACGCCGAAGGCCTTGTGCGCGTAGAGCGCCGCCCCCGCGGCCTGCGGGTACTTCGTGACCAGCTCGAGGTAGGAGAACGCCGTGAGCGTCGCGACCACGAAGGCCACCAGGAACGGCAGCCATGCGATGCCGCCGACCTGCCCCGCCAGCTTGCCGGTGACGGCGTACACGCCGGAGCCGAGGATGTCGCCGACGATGAAGAGCAGGAGGAGCTTGGGACCCATCACCCGCTTGAGGTCGGGCTCGGGTCCGTTGACGTCGATCTGGTCCGTGGCGCTGCTCGACATGCTGCCTCCTGCGTCTGGGGATCGGAGGAGCCCTTCCCACGCGGCAGCCGCGCAAACAACGGGTCCAGACCGGGGAAGGTTCGAGCAGGGCAGCGGGTTGGGCCCCTCATGACACGTGTCGTGGTGGCGACCGCCTTCGGCGGCCCCGAGGTCCTGTCCGTGACCGAGCAGCCGCTCGCGGAGCCGTCGACCGGCCAGGCGCGGGTGCGGGTGCACGCGATCGGTGTCAACCCGGTCGAGACCAAGGTGCGCTCCGGGCTCTTCGGCGCCGACCCGGCGACGCTGCCGCGCCGGCTCGGGTCGGAGGCCGCCGGGGTGGTGACCGGGGTGGGACCCGATACCGACGCCGTCGCGGTCGGCGACGAGGTCATCGTGTTCCGCGCCGACGGCGCCTACGCCGCCGACCTCGTCGTCGCGGTGGAGGAGCTCACGCCCAAGCCCGCGACCCTCACCTGGGAGCAAGCAGGCGCGCTGATGCTGACCGGCACCACGGCCGTCCACGCGCTGAGCGCGACCGCCGTCGCCGACGGCGAGACGGTGCTGGTGCACGGCGCGTCCGGCGGGGTCGGGCTGATGGCGGTCCAGCTCGCGGCCCTGCGCGGAGCGCGCGTCCTCGCCACCGCCAGTCCCGCCCGCCACGACCTGCTGCGCGAGCTCGGCGCCGAGCCGGTCGCCTACGGCGCCGGTCTGCTCGACCGGCTGCGCGACCTGGCCCCCGACGGGATCGACGCCGCCCTCGACCTGGTCGGGACCGACGAGGCGCTCGACGTCTCGCTCGCCCTCGTCGCCCCCGAGCGGATCGCGACGATCGCCAACTTCTCGCGCGGCCCCGGCGCCGGCGTGCGCGTGCTCGGCGGTGGTCCTGGAGCCGACCCAGGCACCGAGGTCCGAGCAGCCGCGCGAGCCGACCTGGCCCGGCTCGCCGATGCGGGCAGCCTCCGGGTCGTGGTCGCCGCGACGTACCCGTTGGAGGACGTCGCCGACGCCCACCGCCTCATCGAGGAGGGCCACACGACCGGCAAGATCGTGCTGGTCCCGTGACGGTCAGACCCCGCCGCCGTCGGGCTATCCGAAGAAGACCTGGGCCTCGGCGTACTCCTCCGGGCTGACCAGCTTGAGCTCGCCGGTGCCCTCGATCAGGGGGACCCGCTCGATGCGGGTGCCGCGCAGCGCCATCATCATGCCGAAGTCGCCCTCGGCGACCGCGTCGATCGCCTGCAGGCCGAAGCGGGTGGCCAGCCAGCGGTCGAACGCCGTCGGGGTGCCACCGCGCTGCACGTGACCGAGCACGACGGCGCGTGCCTCCTTGCCGGTGCGATGCTCGATCTCGGAGGCCAGGCGGTCGCCGATGCCGCCGAGCCGCACGTGCCCGAAGGCGTCCTTCTCGCCCGACACCAGGGTCATGTCGCCACCCTCGGCCGGCACCGCACCCTCGGAGACCACGATGATCGGGGCGTACTGCGTCTGGAAGCGCGTCTCGACGTGGGCGCAGACCGCCTCGATGTCGAAGGGCTGCTCGGGGATCAGCACCGCGCTCGCACCGCCGGCGATGCCCGCGTGCAGCGCGATCCATCCCGCATGGCGGCCCATCACCTCGACGACCAGCACCCGGTGGTGCGACTCGGCGGTCGTGTGCAGGCGGTCAATGGCGTCGGTCGCGATGTTGACCGCGGTGTCGAAGCCGAAGGTGAAGTCGGTGCCGGACAGGTCGTTGTCGATCGTCTTCGGCACGCCCACGACGTCGACGCCGAGACCGGCGAGCTTGGTGGCGACGCCGAGGGTGTCCTCGCCGCCGATGGCGACCAGCGCGTCGACGCCGTCGGCCGCGAGGTTGTCCTTGATCCGCTCCACGCCGTTGTCGAGCTTGAACGGGTTGGTGCGCGAGGAGCCGAGGATGGTGCCGCCACGCGGGAGGATGCCGCGGCACTGGTCGATCCCGAGCGGCATCGTCAGGCCTTCGAGCGGCCCCTTCCACCCGTCGCGGTAGCCGACGAACTCGAAGCCGTGCTGCTGCACGCCCTTGCGGACCACGGCCCGGATCACGGCGTTGAGGCCCGGGCAGTCGCCTCCTCCGGTGAGGACTCCGACACGCATGGCTGCTCCCTCCGGCTGCTCGAGGAGCAGACCCTGACCTACCTTGGATCGTTCCATCGCAGGCTAGTGGGCGGGCCCTCCGCCGGCCACCCGCTCGGCCACGCGCGTCGCGGCGGCGGGCATCACCGCCGGCAGCCGCGCCGACAGCACCGCGCCGACCCCGGCGACCACCAGCAGAGCGATCCAGATCAGCACGGCGCCCTGCTCCAGCAGCCAGGCGAAGCCGACCGGCGCGGCCGAGGCCGAGCTGCCCCACGCCAGCTGGTTGACCGAGACGTAGCGCCCGCGCAGGTGCGCGGGCGCACCCTCCACGGCCACGGTCGTCAGCACCGGACCACCGAGCAGCTCGGCGCCGGTGTAGACGACGACGCCCACCAGCACCGCCGACGTCGCGAGCACGGCCGAGACCTGTCCGGCCCCGAGCAGCACGACGTACGACGCCGCGAAGACCCCGTTGGCGAGCACCAGCACCCGCCACCGGCGCGCTCCGGTCATCGCCCGCACCACCAGCCCCTGGGCGAAGCCGACCAGCACCGTGTTGATCGTGAACACCGCACCCGTGACCCAGCCGGCCAGTCCGAGCACTTCGGTGGCGTAGACGGGCAGGGCGAAGTTGAGCACCATCATCGAGGTCGAGTAGGCCAGCGTGGCGGCGAAGAGCCTGCTGCACGCCGGGTCGCGCAGGACCTCGACCCAGGTGCCGGGCGGGCCCGCGTGCTGGCCGCCCCGCGCGTCGGGCACCGCCAGCAGCAGCACCAACGCCACGGCGTACGACGCGGCGTTGGCGATCACCACGGCGGCGTACGCCGACGGCGTGTCGATGGTGAGCGCGACCCCGGACGCCAGACCTCCCACGGCGAAGCCGACGTTGCGCAGCGCCCCGAGGAAGCCGAACCAGCGCTCCCGCTCCCCCTCGACCGAGATGGCGGCCACGATGTTGCCGTAGGAGCCCCAGAAGGCGACCCGGCCGACCGAGACGACCACGGTCCACACCACGACCGCGAGGAACGACTCGGTGACCAGGTAGGCGAGGAAGCCGGCGCCCTGCAGGGCATTGCCGCCCAGCAGCACGCGCTTGGCACCCACGCGGTCGACGAGCGCACCGATCGCCGGGCCGGCGGGCAGGGCGATGGCCGAGGCGAGCGACACGGCGGCACCGACCTGGAGCAGGCTCAGGTCGGTCGTGGCCAGGAAGTAGAGCAGCGAGATCGGCATGAAGACACCGCTGCCGATCGCGTCGATCGCGATCGCGGTGACGAAGCGGCGGTGGTCGCCGACGGATGGGAATCCGAGGCGGTCGAGCAGACGGGACACCCCGACATCCTGCTCCCTCGCGCCCCCGGGGGCCGCACGCGTGTCGCTACAGTCCCGGCCATGACCTTCTCGATCGTGGCCCGGTCCGCCGACGGTGAGTCGTGGGGCGTAGCCGTCGCCTCCAAGTTCCTGGCCGTCGGGTCGGCCGTGCCGGCCGCGGTGGCCGAGGTCGGCGCCATCGCCACGCAGGCCGAGGCCAATGTCGCCTACAAGGGCCTCGCGCTCTCCCACCTCGACGAGGGCGCGACCGCGTCGGTTGCCCTGCAGCGGCTGATCGAGGAGGACGAGGGCCGCGACCACCGGCAGGTCGGCATCGTCGACGTCGACGGCGGCGCCGCCACCCACACCGGCGTCGCGTGCCTCGAGTGGGCCGGCGGCGTGACCGGCGCCGGCTACGCGATCCAGGGCAACATCCTCACCGGCGAGGACGTCGTGGTCGCGATGGAGGCCGCCTTCCTCGCCTCGGGAGAGGACACCTCGCTCGAGCAGCGGCTGCTGGCCGCGCTCGCCGCGGGCGACCGGGCCGGCGGCGACAGTCGCGGTCGCCAGTCGGCAGCCCTCCTCGTCGTCCGCGAGGAGGCGGGCTACGGCGGCAACGACGACATCGCCGTCGATCTGCGCGTCGACGACCACGTCGACCCGATCGGGGAGCTGACGCGGCTGCTGGACCTCAGTCACCTCTACCTCACGGCCTCGACCGAGGAGGAGAAGGTCGCGATCACCCCGGCGCTCGAGGCCGAGCTGGAGACGTTCGCGGCCGCCGGCGGCCACCGCGACTTCCGCGCCTGGGTCGGCACCGAGAACTACGAGATGCGCGTCGCCGGCGACCTGTCGTGGATCGACCGGCGCATCCTCGCCATCGTGCGCGGCGAGGCCTGATGTCGATCCTCGCCATCGATGCCGGCACGACCGGCGTCACCGCCGTCGTCGTCGGGCCAGACGGGTCGATCGAGGCGAAGGGCTACCAGGAGTTCGCCCAGCACTTCCCGCGGCCCGGCTGGGTCGAGCACGCCCCGGAGG
>WLIH01000063.1 GCA_009702305.1 Actinomycetota bacterium
CGAGGACGCTCGCCACCGCGACCTGTCCTCGCTCGAGGGCAAGGTCGGCCTGGAGCGCGAGCGCCTCGAGAAGCGTCGCGACCAGTCGCTCGACGACCGCGCGAAGAAGCTCGAGGAGGACCTCGCGGCCCTGGAGGCCGAGGGTGCCAAGGCCGACGCCCGCCGCAAGGTGCGCGACGGCGCCGAGCGCGAGATGAAGCAGCTGCGCGACCGTTCGCAGCGCGAGCTCGACCGCCTCGACGAGGTGTGGAGCACCTTCAAGTCCCTCAAGGTCCAGGACCTGATGGGCGACGAGATGCTCTACCGCGAGATGAAGAACTGGTTCGGCAAGTACTTCGAGGGCTACATGGGCGCCACGGCGATCCAGAAGCGACTGCAGGACTTCGACATCCCGGCCGAGGTGGAGTCGCTGCGCGACACCATCGCCAACGGCAAGGGTCAGAAGAAGGTCCGCGCCCTCAAGCGCCTCAAGGTCGTCGATGCCTTCCGCAAGACCGGCAACAAGCCCGAGGGCATGGTCCTCGACGCTGTCCCGGTCATCCCGCCGGACCTGCGCCCGATGGTGCAGCTCGACGGTGGTCGCTTCGCGACCTCGGACCTCAACGACCTCTACCGCCGTGTCATCAACCGCAACAACCGCCTCAAGCGGCTGTTGGACCTCGGTGCGCCGGAGATCATCGTCAACAACGAGAAGCGAATGCTCCAGGAGGCCGTCGACTCGCTGTTCGACAACGGCCGTCGTGGTCGCCCCGTCACCGGACCGGGCAACCGTCCGCTGAAGTCGCTCTCCGACATGCTCAAGGGCAAGCAGGGCCGCTTCCGTCAGAACCTCCTCGGCAAGCGCGTCGACTACTCGGGCCGCTCGGTCATCGTCTCCGGTCCGCAGCTCAAGCTGCACCAGTGCGGTCTGCCCAAGCAGATGGCGCTCGAGCTGTTCAAGCCGTTCGTGATGAAGCGCCTCGTCGACCTGTCGCACGCGCAGAACATCAAGTCCGCCAAGCGGATGGTCGAGCGTGCGCGCCCGGTCGTGTGGGACGTCCTCGAAGAGGTCATCACCGAGCACCCGGTGCTGCTCAACCGTGCACCCACCCTGCACCGACTCGGCATCCAAGCCTTCGAGCCCCAGCTGATCGAGGGCAAGGCCATCCAGATCCACCCGCTCGTGTGCTCGGCGTTCAACGCCGACTTCGACGGTGACCAGATGGCAGTCCACCTCCCGCTTTCCGCTGAGGCGCAGGCAGAGGCTCGAATCCTCATGCTCTCGAGCAACAACATCCTGTCCCCGGCGAACGGCCGCCCGATCACGACCCCGACCCAGGACATGATCATCGGTCTGTTCTTCCTGACCACCGACCGCGAGGACACCCTCGGCGAGGGCCGCTCGTTCTCCTCGCCGGCCGAGGCGATCATGGCCTTCGACCGCGGCGAGATCAGCATCCAGAGCAAGGTCAACATCCGCCTCGCGGGTGTCGTCCCGCCGCTGGAGTTCGACCTCGGGGCCGACTGGGAGGAGGGTCGCACGCTGACCATCGAGACCACCCTGGGTCGCGCCCTCTTCAACGAGACGCTCCCGGCCGACTACCCGTACGTCAACTACGAGGTCGGCAAGAAGCAGCTCGGCTCGATCGTCAACGACCTGGCCGAGCGCTACACCAAGGTCGAGGTCGCTGCCTCGCTCGACGCCCTGAAGGACACCGGCTTCCGCTGGGCGACCTTCTCCGGTGTCACGGTGTCGATCGACGACGTCACGACCCCGGCGGACAAGATCCAGATCCTCTCGAGCTACGAGGCCCAGGCGGCCAAGGTGCAGAAGCAGTTCGAGCGCGGCCTGGTCACCGACGAGGAGCGTCGTCAGGAGCTCGTCGAGATCTGGACCGAGGCGTCCAAGAAGGTCGGCGAGGCCATGGAGAAGGCCTTCGATAAGAAGAACCCGATCTACATGATGGTCAACTCCGGCGCCTCCGGAAACATGAACCAGATCCGTCAGGTCGGCGCCATGCGAGGCCTGGTGGCTAACCCGAAGGGCGAGATCATCCCGCGCCCGATCAAGGCCAACTTCCGTGAGGGCCTGTCCGTGCTGGAGTACTTCATCTCCACCCACGGCGCCCGCAAGGGTCTGGCGGACACCGCGCTGCGGACCGCCGACTCGGGCTACCTCACGCGTCGTCTGGTCGACGTGTCGCAGGACGTCATCATCCGTGAGGACGACTGCGGCACCGAGCGTGGCCTGCCCAAGGTCATCGGCGAGCGTCGTCCCGACGGCACCGTGGTCAAGCACGAGAACGCCGAGACCGCGGCGTACGCCCGCACGGCTGCCTCGGACATCGCCCACCCCGAGTCCGGTGAGGTGCTCGCCACCGCCGGTGAGGACCTCGGCGACGTCAAGATCGGTGAGCTGGTCGCGGCCGGCATCATCGAGGTCAAGGTCCGCTCGGTCCTGACCTGCGACGCCAAGACCGGCACCTGCGCCAAGTGCTACGGCCGCTCGCTGGCCACCGGCAAGCTCGTCGACATCGGTGAGGCGGTCGGCATCATCGCCGCCCAGTCGATCGGTGAGCCCGGCACGCAGCTGACGATGCGCACCTTCCACACCGGTGGTGTGGCCTCGGCCGACGACATCACGCAGGGTCTGCCCCGTGTGGTCGAGCTCTTCGAGGCTCGCTCGCCCAAGGGTCTCTCGCCCATCTCCGAGGCCGCTGGCCGCGTGGAGATCGACGAGAGCGACAAGGCGCGCAAGATCGTGATCACCCCCGACGACGGCTCCGAGGTCAAGGAGTACGCCGTCAGCCGGCGCTCGCGCCTGCTGGTCGGCGACGGCGACCACATCGAGGTCGGGCAGATGCTGACGGTCGGCACCCCCGACCCGAAGGAGGTGCTTCGGATCCTCGGGGTGCGTCGCACCCAGCAGCACCTCGTGGACGAGGTCCAGCAGGTGTACCGCAGCCAGGGTGTGTCGATCCACGACAAGCACATCGAGATCATCGTCCGCCAGATGCTGCGCCGGGTGACGGTCATCGAGTCGGGTGACACCAACCTGCTGCCGTCCGACCTGGTCGACCGGGTGAAGTTCGAGGAGGAGAACCGTCGCGTGGTCTCCGAGGGCGGCAAGCCGGCCTCGGGTCGTCCTGAGCTCATGGGCATCACCAAGGCCTCGCTCGCGACCGAGTCGTGGCTCTCGGCGGCCTCCTTCCAGGAGACCACCCGGGTGCTCACGGACGCTGCGATCCACGGTCGCTCCGACTCGCTGCGCGGCCTGAAGGAGAACGTGATCATCGGCAAGCTGATCCCGGCGGGCACCGGCCTCGAGCGGTACCGCAACATCCGGGTGGAGCCCACCGAGGAGGCCCGCGCCGCGGCCTACTCCGTCACCGGCTACGACACCTACGACTACGAGTTCGGTGCGTCCGGCAGCGGTCAGGCCGTCGCCCTGGACGACTTCGACTTCGGGTCGTACCAGAGTTAGCGTCCCGGCACTGAGCTTGCTCAGGGCCGGAATCAGACGCAAAGGTTGAGGAGCCGCAGGCAGGCACCGCGAAGCGGGGACTGCCGAAGGCGTCTCGAAACCTAGGACGGGGACTGCCGAAGGCGTCTCGAAACCTAGCCAGCAAGACCAGCCGACGGCCCCACCCCCTCGCAGGAGGGTGTGGGGCCGTCGTGACTCTCAACGGATTCTCAGCACAGCGGGGCAACAACCGCCCCGCTAGCGCCATCTCAGGGGGGACGAGGCGATGGTCGCCTCGCACTGAGGAGATGAACGACGATGAGCAGCACCCGGATCACCCGCTTCGCAGTGGCGCTGGTGGCGAGCGCCGCCGTGACCATGCTCGGCGCGCCGGCCGGTGCTGACGCGAGTGACGTGCGCGCCTGCACCAACGCCGACCTGTCGGCTTCCTACCACGCGACCGACGCCGCGATGAGTCACCGCTACGGCCGGATCGTCTTGACCAACACCTCCGACTCGGCGTGCTCGACCGGAGGCTACGGCGGCCTGTCCTACGTCGGCCACGGAGACGGCACCCAGGTCGGCGCCGCCGCCGAGCGGGACCCGAGCACGGTGCGGACCCTGGTGGTCCAGCCGGGAGCCCGGGTCGTCAGCCGGGTATCGGAGACCGAGGCGGGCGTCTATCCGAAGAAGGCCTGCCACCCCACGAAGGTCGACGGCTTCCGGGTCTACGTGCCCAACTCGACCGAGTCGCAGTTCGTGGCGCACCCGACGACCGGCTGCTCGAGCTCGTCGGTCGAGCTGCTCTCGCACCGGGCGCTGCGTCGTCCCTGACCGCAGGCCGGGTCGCCGTGGCCGGGGCTGGGTCGGGCTGAGATGATCACCAGATGAGCGTGACCCCCACCGAGACCGACATCCTCGTGGTCGGCGCCGGCCCGGCAGGGTCGGCGGCCGCTGCGTGGGCGGCTCGGTCGGGTGCGGAGGTGCTGCTGACCGACGCAGCCGTCTTCCCGCGCGACAAAACCTGCGGCGACGGGCTGACCCCGCGCGCGATCGGCGAGCTGCAGCGCCTCGGTCTCGAGGACTGGGTGCGCGCCCACGCGGTCAACCAAGGCCTGCGCGCCCATGGCTTCGGCCAGACCCTGCTGCTGCCGTGGCCCGAGGGCCGGCTCCCGAACTGGGGGAGCGCGGTCGCGCGCACCGAGCTCGACGACCACCTGCGCACGACGGCGATCAAGTCCGGTGCGGCGGCCCTCGACGGCGTCCGTGCGGTCGACGTACGCCGCGACGGCGACCGGGTCGCGGCGGTCGTCTTCGAACGCCGTGGCGACGGTGCTGCCGAGCGGTTCGAGATCGCGTGCCGCAGCCTCGTCGTCGCCGACGGCGTGCGCTCGCCCCTGGGCAAGGTGCTGGGCCGCGAGTGGCACCGCGACACCGTCTACGGCGTGGCGGGTCGCGCCTATGTCACCTCGACGATGTCCGACGACCCGTGGATCAGCTCGCACCTCGAGCTGCGCGGCGAGCAGGGCGAGATCCTGTCCGGCTACGGCTGGATCTTCCCGCTCGGCACCGGCGAGGTGAACGTCGGCGTGGGCACCCTCGCGACCGCGAAGCGCCCGGCCAACATCGCGATCAAGCCGCTCATGCAGTTCTACGCCGACGAGCGGGCCGCCGACTTCGGGCTCAGCGGCGACCTGCGGATGCCCACATCGGCGCTGCTGCCGATGGGTGGCGCCGTGTCCCACGTGGCTGGAGCCAACTGGGCGCTGATCGGCGACGCGGCCGGCTGCGTGAACCCGCTCAACGGCGAGGGCATCGACTACGGGCTCGAGACCGGCCGGCTGGTCGCCGAGATGATCAGCGAGGGCCGCGACCTCGGGCAGGCGTGGCCCGCACTGCTGCGCGAGCACTACGGCGAGGCGTTCTCGATCGCCCGCCGCCTCGCCGGACTGGTGACCGTGCCTCGGTTGCTGCCGGCCCTCGGCCCGGTCGGCATGCGCTCGGACTGGATGATGACGCTGGCCCTGCGCTGGATGGGCAATCTCGTGACCGACGAGGACCGCGATCGCGCTGCCCGGGTCTGGCGGTGGGCCGGCCGGCGATCCCTGGCCCGCGACCACCGGCCCCCCTTTGCCTAGCCGCTTCGCCAGTCGGCGAGACGACGGCCGACTCGAGGACGGCCGACTCGAGGACAGGTGGTACCGCGCGACGATCGGCCTGGGTCGTCAGGTGCTCGGCGCGATGGACGTCACGACCCGCGCGAGCGGTCACGAGCACCTCCCGCTGCACGGGCCGGCGCTGATGGCGTGCACGCACTCGTCGTACCCGGACTTCCTCTTCGTGGGCAAGGCCGCGCTGCGGCGAGCCCGCTACGTGCGCTTCATGTGCCGCGCCGACATCTGGGACGTGCCCGGGGTCCGGCGCGCGATGACGGGCATGCAGCACATCCCCGTCGACCGGCAGGCCCCGGCCGCGGCCTACCTCACCGCGCGTCGGCTGCTGGCCCAGGGGGAGGCGATCTGCGGCTTCCCGGAGGCGGGCATCTCGTTCAGCTACGCCGTGCGTTCGCTGATGCCGGGCCTGCCCGCCCTCGCGCGCGAGACGGGGCTGCCGATCATCCCGATCGCGATCTGGGGAGCGCAGCGGATCTGGACGCTCACCCCCGAGAACGACGCCAAGGGACCCGGCCCCGACCTCACCCGGGGCCGCGTCGTCGACGTGACCTTCGGCGCCCCGATCGCGGTGCCGCCCGACGCCGACCTCGCCGAGACGACCACCGCCCTCGGCCACGTGCTGACCGGGATGCTGGAGGAGCTCCAGCTGCGACCGGAGCACCGCCCGGCGCCGGGGGAGCACGCGCCGTGGTATCCCGCTCACCTCGGCGGCCACGCCCCGGACCGGCGCGAGGCGCTGGCCTACGACAGCGTGCCGCACAACGCGCTGGCGCCGACCTGGGGCCCGCCGACGCCGGACCCCCGCCCGTGAGCGGGCCAGACCTCCCGGTCCGCCGGCGGCTGGCGGCATACGCCCTGGTCGTGCGGGGCGGTGACGTGCTGCTGACCCGGCTGTCGGCGCGGGTCACCGACGACGAGCTCTGGACCCTGCCGGGCGGTGGGGTCGAGCACGGTGAGGACCCGCGCGCCGCTGTCGTGCGGGAGGTGCACGAGGAGACCGGACTCGAGGTGAGCGTGGGCGACTAGGCGCGGGTGCGGTCGTGGCACGCGCCGGGATTCGCGCGCGACGGACTCAGCGTCGACCTGCATCATGTCCGGCTGGTCTACGACGGCACGGTCGATGCCGATGCGCCGGCACCCCACGTCGTGGAGGTCGACGGCACCACCGCGGCGGCGGCCTGGCTGCCGTTGGCCGACGTCGTCGCCGGTCGGGTGCCGTTGGCGACGCTCGCGCGACAGGAGCTCGCCGACTACGCGGTCGCTCGGGTGCAGCGGGTGAGCGCCAAGGCGCTCGTCCGCCGGGGCGACGACGTGCTGCTGGCCCGGATCTCGCCTCGGGGCGCCCACCCGGGCACCTGGACCCTGCCCGGAGGCGGCATCGAGCACGGTGAGCCGCCGGCCGCCGCGGTCGCCCGCGAGGTGCGCGAGGAGTGCGGGCTCTCCTGCGAGGTCGGCGCGGTGCTCGCCGTCACCGACGCGCACTTCTCGGGCACAGCGCCGTCGGGTCGCGACGAGGACTTCCACGCCGTGCAGGTCGTCTACGCCGTCACGGTCGCCCCCGACGCCGAGCCCGGCGTCGTCGAGCTCGGCGGCACCACGGACGCTGTCGCCTGGGTGCCGGTCGCCGACGTGCTGTCCGGCTCGCTCCCGGTCGAGCCGGTCGTGCTGACCGCCCTCACGACGTGAGCGCCGCGGCGACCTCGCAGACGTTGAGCTGCGGCTGCTTCGCGTTGTTGGTGACGTAGTACGACGACAGCACGTAGTCGCGCTCGACGCCGCCGACGGTGACGAAGAGCCGCATCATGCCGTTGCGGGGCAGCGGGAGCGGACCGAGCAGTCCGGTCACGGGGTCGCGCGCGAGCGAAAGCTCCTCCACGTGGTCCTCGACGAGGCCCTCGCCGGTGACGTACTCGACGTAGACCGACGCTACGTCGGCGACCGGCTGAATCGCGATGGTCTGCTCGCCGCCCTGGCCGGCCGAGCCGTTGGCGTCCGGATCGTTGTCGCAGCGCACCAGGATGTCGCCGATCCCCTCCACGGGGATCTGCTGGGTGAGGTGTCCGGCAGCGTCGGCGTCGCCGTGCCAGCTGACCCCGATGCGCTCGTCGAGCTGCGTGGTGAAGACCGCCGACATCGAGCACGAGCGCCAGTCCAGGTCGTGACGGAAGCCCGTCCACCACCAGTTGAGGGTGAAGGACGTGGCCGGAGGCGGCGTCACGCCCCCGGCGGCCTGGTGGCGACCGGGGCGTTGGCTGATCACGCCCTGCAGGTGCCCGGAGGAGTAGTCCTCGATCGGGGTCTGCTGGTTGAGGCCCTCGTGGGCGAAGGAGCCGGTGCCACCCAGGCCGCTGTCGTCGGCGTTCGCGTAGCGGTAGATCCGGGCGTTCTTGACCGCGACCACGGCGTGGTCGTTTTTGGTCTCGTACTTCGCGAGCCACATCTGGGTCTCCGCGGAGCGGTCGTTGGCGTAGAGGCGCACCATGGTCGAGCTGGGCTTGCACACGAGGGTGACGTTGCCGATGCCGGGGATGACCGCGGACTTCTCGACGACGCGCTTCTTCCGGGTGCCCTCCCAGCTCACGTTGACCCGCTGCACGAGCGGCGCGCCCGCGCGTGCCGCGACCGGGGTCGAGGGCACGCCGGCCACCGCCGGCTCGCTCCACGCCGTGAGGGTGACCGGAGCGAGCAGGCTGAGCAGCAGGCCGAGCCGCAGCAGCGGGGCCAGAGCGCGCGCGCCGGTGGGGACCGTCATCGGGCCGGCTGCGGGATCGAGGTGGCGGTGCTCGGCTCGGCGCCCGGAGCCTCGGTCAGCGACACCAGGGTGGGGGACTCCTTGCCCTCGACCCAGCGCCGCTGCAGCGCCAAAGTGTCGCTCGGCAACGCGACCATGCCGGCCTCGGTCGCCGCCGCCGTCGCGTGGTCGAGGTAGTGCTGCAGGAAGTCGCTCACCTCGCCGCGCGCCAGCGAGCGGGTCGTCGTGGTGATCAGCATCCGGCGCGAGAGGGGGTACTGCCCACTGGTGATCGTGTCCTGGCTCGGGAAGATGCAGTTGCGCTCGCCGTCGGGCGAGGTGATCTCGAAGGGTCGCAGCTGGTCCTGGAAGAGCCCGTAGTAGCTGAAGCGGTAGTAGCCGACCCGGCCACGGGCACGCTCGACGCGCTGCGCGGCCGTGTCGGCCCGCTGCCAGGCGGTGCTGGCGGCGTCCTTGGCGGTCTCGGCCGCACGGGCCTGCCGCTGGGCGGACGCCAGGGCGGCGTACGCCGCGTCGACGCGCTGCCGGTCCTGGAGCTGCTGGTAGGCCGGACGCTGGTCGCGCACGCCCTTGGCCTGCTCGGCCAGGGCGATCTGCACCTCGGCCTTGGCGTCGTTGATGACCTGCCAGGTCGCCTCCAGGTCGCTCTTGGCCTGCTCGCG
>WLIH01000064.1 GCA_009702305.1 Actinomycetota bacterium
ATGTACGACGGTCCGCTCATCGCCGTCCGGCCGTTGCTCCAGGGCTGCTCGTGGGCCCAGGTCATGATCTCGCCGGCGTCCTCGTTCTCCCGGGCGTCGAAGGCGTTCCACTGGCCGCCGGAGCTGCCGGTGCCTCGGGCGTCGACCGTGAGCTGGGCGTAGCCGCGCCGCACGAGGTACTCCGGCGCGGCCTGCGTGATCTTGTTGTACGCCGTGATGGTCACGATCACGGGGAACCGCTTGTCCACGGCCTGACCCGACGCGTCGGCCGGCAGCACGAGATCGCCGCGCAGCACCGTCCCGTCGGAGACGGGGATGGCCAGGTCGCTGACCATGACGCTGCCGGGGTACTGCTCCGCCCGCGGCTTCCACGTGCCCCGGGCCGCCGGCCCAGCGCCGGCTGCTGCGGTCGGCGCGGACGCCCCCGCCGGCCGGTCGGGCGCTGCTTGGCCCGGCGTGGCGGAGTAGACGACACCCGACGCGGCGAGAGCGAGGGCGAGCAGAGCGGGGGCGGTGCGGCGCACGACGGACAAGGTGACCTCCTGGGACACCTCGTCAACGACCCACCGTGATGGTCGTCACGGAGACCAGAACCACCCCCGGGGGATAGTCGGGGACCTTCGGCACACCGACGACACGGTCGCGCTGTGCCGAACGTCCCTGGCTATCCGCGTGGGCTATCCGCGCGGGTGGCCGCTCACAGGTCGAAGAGCGAGCTCGAACCCGAGATGTCGACGTCGGTCTTCGGCGTGTGGGCCTCGCCGCTGCTGGGCGCCGCGGCCTTCTTCTCCTCGGTCGGCTCGGCTTCTTCCTCGGGCTCGCGCTCCGAGTCGGGCTCGGGCTCCGGCTCCGGGTCGGGCTCTGGCTGGGCCTCGGCGGCCGGCTCGTCGGGCGTCGAGTCCGGCACCACGGCGTCAGTGGAGGCTGCTGCGGTCGCCGCAGCGCTCAGGGCCGCTCCCGGGGACAGGTCGCTCGACGCTTCCGGCTCGGGCTCGACTTCGGCGGCCGGCTCGACGGGCTCGGGCTCGACGGACTTGGACTCCTGCTCGGACGCCGCGGGTGCGGCATCCGCCGGAGCGGCAGCCGGTGCGGGCGCGACGATGTCGAACAGTGAGCCCGACTCGGGGATGGCCGTGGCCGGCGCTGCGGCGGGTGCCGGTGGCGCGGCAGGTGCGCTCGCCACTTCGGGCTCGGCTTCCGGCTCCGGCTCCGGCTCGACTTCCGGCTCCGGCTCGGCCGCTGCCGCTGGGGCGGCGACCGGCTCGGGAGCGGCGATGTCGAACAGGGACCCGCCCGAGCCCAGGTCGGCCTTCGGCGCGGCCGGCTCGGTCGTGGTCTCGGTCGCCGGCGCCTCGGTCGAGGCAGGGGTAGCGGCAGGGGACTTCGACTCCGGAGCGGTTGCCGGTGCGTCGCCGGCTGGGATGTCGAAGAGCGAGCCGTCGGCGCTGAGGTCGGCCGTGGGCTCCGGCTTGGTTGCCGGCTGCTCCGCCGCGGCGACCGGCTCGTCGCCGCCGATGTCGAAGAGCGAGCCCCCGGAGGAGGCCGGCTTCGCCGCCTGCGCCTCCTCGGCGACCGGCTTGTCCTCGGTGGCCGTGGCGGGCGTGTCGAACAGCGATCCGCCGGTGGTCGCCGCAGCGGGCTTCTCCTCGGCTGCGGCCGCCTCCGGGGAGTCGAACAGGGACGAGCCGCCGCTCGCCTTCGCGGCCGGGCCGGCGTCCGCGGTCTCGACGACCGTGTCCTCGGTGATGGTCTCGTCGCCGGCCTCGGGCTCGGCCTTCGTCTCGACCGGCGCCTTCGTCGCAGCCGCTGAGGTCGCCGCGCCCTCGCCGGGCGCCAGCTTGGTGGCCTGCTCGCCCTTGACCGAGGCGAGCAGCATCTGGGCGACGTCGAGGATCTCGACCTCTTCGCGGGCCTCGCCCTTGGCCTGCTGGGCGGTCAGGCCGTCGGAGAGCATCACGCGGCAGAACGGGCAGCCGACGGCGATCTGGTCGGCGCCGGTGCCGACCGCCTCCTTGGTGCGGTTGAGGTTGATTCGCTCGCCGATGTTCTCCTCCATCCACATGCGGGCGCCGCCGGCGCCGCAGCAGAAGGACCGCTCGGAGTTGCGCTCCATCTCGACGTACTCGGCGCCCGGCAGCACCTGCAGCAGCTCGCGCGGCGGCGTGTAGACGCCGTTGTGGCGCCCGATGTAGCACGGGTCGTGGTAGGTGATCGAGCGCTGGTGGGCGCCGGCGCCGTCCTTGACCGGAGTCAGCTTGCCCTCGCGGACGAGGCGGTTGAGCAGCTGGGTGTGGTGCACGACCTCGAGCTCGACGCCGAAGGCGGAGTACTCGTTCTTGAGGGTGTTGAAGCAGTGGGCGCAGGTCGAGACGACCTTCTTGACCTTGTACTCCTTGAAGGTCTCGGCGTTCTGCTGGGCCAGGCCCTGGAAGACGAACTCGTTGCCCGCACGTCGTGCGGGGTCGCCGGTGCAGGTCTCGCCGTTGCCGAGCACGCCGAAGCTGACGCCGGCCAGGTCGAGCAGCTCGGCGACGGCGCGGGTGGTCTTCTTGGCGCGGTCCTCATAGGCGCCGGCGCAGCCGACCCAGAAGAGCCAGTCGACCTCGTCGAGCGACTCGATGGTCTCGCCGACGACCTTGACCTCGAAGTCGAGACCCTTGGCCCAGTCCATGCGCGCGTTCGGCGACATGTTCCAGGGGTTGCCCTTGTTCTCGAGGCCCTTGAAGAGCCCGTTGAGCTCGCTGGGGAAGTTCGACTCGACCAGCACGGCGTAGCGACGCATGTCGATGATGTGGTCGACGTGCTCGATGTCGACCGGGCACTGCTGCACGCAGGCGCCGCACGACGTGCACGACCACAGGACGTCGGGGTCGATGACCGCCGAGCCGTCCTCGGGCATGTAGAACCACTCGTCGCCGGTCGGGCCGACCAGCGGACGCTCGCCCTCGAGCTTGGCGGCGTCGGAGAGCCCGTCGCGCTGGTCCTCGGGCGTCTGGAGGTACTCCGCCTTGGCGTACGCCGCGTCGCGCAGGCCCATGATCATCAGCTTCGGCGAGAGCGGCTTCTCGGTGTTCCACGCCGGGCACTGCGACTGGC
Organism: Actinomycetota bacterium; assembly: GCA_009702305.1. Lineage (GTDB taxonomy): Bacteria > Actinomycetota > Actinomycetes > Propionibacteriales > Nocardioidaceae > Nocardioides. The sequence continues at coordinate 3,097 of WLIH01000064.1, forward strand.
AGCGACCGCACTCGGTGCAGGTCGTGAAGTCGAGGATGCCCTTCCAGGAGAAGTCCTCGATCGAGCCCACGCCCAGGACGGAGTCCTCGTCGAGGTCGTCGATGTCGTCGAGGGTCACCGGCTTGCCGGCCGACGTCAGCGGCTTCACCGCACCCAGGGCGGTGCGACCCGACGACTCGCGCTTGAACCAGATGTTGAACCACGCGGTGAAGCGGTGCCAGGCCACGCCCATGGTGATGTTGCGGGCGATCACGAGCAGCCAGACCATCGCCAGCACGATCTTGAACATGGCGATGAAGAAGATGATGTTCTCGAGGGCGTGCTCCCCGTCGGGGTAGAGCGCGTCGCCGACGTAGGAGCTCAACGGGAAGTGCGCGCGACCGCCGTGCTCGCCACCGTGGTGCAGCTCGATGAGCTTGTACTCCGCGCCGCGGATGAAGAGGATCGCTCCGCCCTCGAGCAGCGCCATCGCCTCGACGAAGTAGGCCTGCCAGGCGCGCGAGCCGTAGAAGCGGCTCTGGCGGCCCTTGCGGCGGGGGTGGTTGAGCTGGCGGTAGACGATCAGGAAGACGATGCCGATGGTGCTGAGCAGGCCGAGGAACTCGGCGATCCACTCGTAGGGGTACCAGTGACCGATGATCGGCAGCGCGAACTCGGGGTCGAAGAGCTGGAAGTAGCCGGTGAGCACCGCGGAGCTGAGGAACAGGAACGCCGCGTAGACGAACCAGTGCATGATGCCGATCCAGGTCCACTGCAGCATCCGCGTGTGGAGGAACGTCTCCTTGAACATCGTCACGGTCCGCTGCAGCGGCGCGTCCGTGCGACCGGCGACCGGCTGACCGGCGCGGATCACGGCGAGCATCCGGCGGACAGCCACGGTCACGGCCGTCACGGCGACGACCGTGATGGCCAGCGAGACGATGATGGCGAAGATCTGCATGCGGTGGGCGCTCCTCGTCGGACGGCTGCTCGTCTACCCGACGGGCAGCGCGAGCCTAGTGACCTGGGAGGACGGCGTCAGTCCCTCACCGGGGTGAGAAGAATCCTACCGGCAGGTAACTTCAGCTGCGACGCAGCCCGGTGACCCGTCCCGCGCGGTCGAAGGTCGCCGTCATCCGGACGGTGGGCTGACCCGGCGCGCTGGCGCAGAAGCCGTACTGGCGCCCGAGCCGGACGTAGGGCTGGCCGACGGCCTTCATCACCTCGGTCGTCGTCATCCCCCGGCGCACGACGCGGGTGACGGTGGCGACGGGCAGCCTGTTCTCCGGGTTGCGGCACGAGTCCGGTGCGACGCCGTAGGCCCGCTCCCACATCTGCAGGTAGGCCTCGGCGCCACGGGTCATGTCCTCGGTGATGGCGGCGCCGTCCTTGCCGGCGACGAGCTTGAGGTCCTGGATCCAGTCGGGGTAGAGGCCGTACTGCGCCACCCCGTCGACGTTGATGTCGTAGACGCGCTCGCCGGCGCGCTGCTGCTCGATCGTGACGCCGCCGAGACCCTTGAACGGGTAGGTCACGGGGTTGGGCACGTCGGCGCCGCGGGGGTTGCCCTGGGCGCCGAGCCCGTTGATGTCCGCGCCGTAGCCGATGCCGTAGTAGTAGCGCTGGTCGGCCCAGCCGACGTGGGTGCGCCACTTGTCGACGAAGCCGGTGGAGTCGCCGGCGTACGGCGTGATGAAGCCGCCGAGCTCGTAGACGCGCGGGTAGGCGTCGGGGGTCGACCAGGAGTGGCTCGACACGACGCCGTGGTAGCCCAGCGCCTCGATCTGGTCGAGCGACTGGTTGCGGGCCTCGACGCTCATATGGTCGGGGTCGAAGATGATCTTCTTCTGCACGAGCCGGTCGATGGTGTGCGCGCCCAGCGTGGTCAGGCCGCGGGCGTTGCAGTGGTCGGGGGTCGGGTAGAGCGGCCCGTTGGTGAGGTTGAGCGTGCCGAAGAGTCCGGCGATCGCGCCGAAGAGCGCATCCTGCTGGCCCGCCGAGACGTCGGGGAACGCCACCTGGTTCTGGTCGTGGCTCTCGCCGTCGGCCGGGTCGCAGTGCTGCATGTCCCAGAAGGAGCCGGTCTCGAGGAAGTTGGCGCCGTTGATGACGACGCCGAGCTCGCCCTGGTCGCCGGTGACGCCGGACAGCGCGTTGTCGAACTTGTTGACCAGCTCCATCTGGCGCACGCCGAGGTCGTGCACCTCGTCGATCTGGTCGTCGATGGAGTCGGCGTCGCACTGCGCCAGATCGCCGGTGGGCAGCCGCTTGTAGCTGCACCCGAAGGGCACCGAGGTCTCGATGCCCATCACGACGGCGAGCTTGCCGGCGTTGATCACGCGGCGTGCTTCGAAGGGGTTCTTGACGATCCGGTAGAAGCCCTTGCCCGGTCCGCCGAACTGCGCGTCGACGTAGTCCTGGAAGTCGTACATGTCCTGCGCCTGCAGGCGCACGGCGTCCATGTCGTCGCAGGAGTTGTGCTTGATCGGGTAGATCATGCAGAGCTGGTTGTTCTCGACGAGCAGGTTGGTGAAGACCCGCAGCCCGCCGCGCCACGCGCGCTCCATCCAGCGGTAGTAGGTGCCCTCGTGGGTCAGCGAGTTGGGCGCCGGCCAGTCCTTGAACGTCGGCCAGCCCACCGGGTCGTGGCCCACCTCGCCCGACAGCACGTCCTCGAGCACGCCGCCGTAGCCGCCGGTGTAGGTGTGGTCGGGGCAGTCGACGAGGGCGTACTCGACGCCGAAGCGGTCCCACGGCTTGCCGCAGTGAGCGTCGCCGCCGAGGAACTCGAAGGCCATCCCGTGGGTGTGGGCGTCGACGTAGCCGCGCACCTCCTGGATCGGGCTGACGCCGGCGGTCGGGCCGCCGCGCACGTCGACCTGAGACTCGGGGTAGGCGGTGCAGCCCTTCGTCACGGTCGGCACGAAGCTGGTGCGGCCGGCGACCTCGAGGGGCGCGTCGGCGTTGGTGAAGGAGATCGACGCGCCCTTCATCGACGCGGTCCACACCGTGGCGTCGGACGGCGCCGCCGCCCGGGTGTCGCCGGCGGTGACGAACTGACGATCGGCGTCGTAGAGCAGGTAGTCGCCGAGGTCGGTGGGCTTGAAGAACAGCGGTGCCCCGCCGGGCACCAGGGTGTAGCAGCCGTTGGCGAGCGCGTACTTCGTGCGCGGGTGGCTCGTGCGCTTCGGGTAGGCCGCCACGTGCTTGAGCTGGGGGTCCTTGCTGCGTCGTCCGGCGGCGACGTACGCCGTCGCGGCCGTGCGCTCGGCGGCGGTCGTCGGGTCGGTGGAGTCGGTGCTGGTCGCCGCGGCGCGGGTCACGGAGTTCTTGGTCGCCGGGTCGTTGTGCGAGTGCGCCGGCATCCAGTTCGGGTCGGTGTGCGGCAGGCCGGCCTGCCCCTTGGCGACCTCGAAGCTGCCCCGCAGGCCGCCCTCGCGGGCGCTGCCGGCCGAGCCGCTGGTCGGGATCAGCAGCGCGCCGCCGACGACGGCGACGGCGGTCACCACGGAGCACGTCAGCCGCAACCGGCCCGGCTGGGGGGTGCGGGACGGGCGGGGCTGACGGGATGGGGCGGGCATGGCAGGACCTCCGGGAAGAGCAGTGCGCAAAACCTGACACAGATTCAGGTTCTTGTCGAGAGTCCGGACTCCACCGTCTGCGCCACGGGCCCGCTCGGCCGGGCCAGGCCCGCCACCGCTGCCAGGATCAGGCCGGTGCCGACCACGCCGGCGACCCCGAGCCGCTCGTCGAGGAAGGCCGCTGCGAGCAGGGCGGCGGTGACGGGCTCGAGCAGGGTCGCGATCACGGCCGAGCTCCCGGTGGCGGTGCGCAGCCCGGCGTACAGCAGGCCGTAGGCCAGCGCCATCGTCAGCACACCGAGGTAGATCAGGGTCGCGACCGCGGTCGCGTCGCCGGTGAGTCCGGGCCCGCCGCCGAGCACGGCGAGGGGCACCAGCACGATCGCGCCGACGGTCGTCGTGGTGGTGGTCAGCGCCAGGGGCGGCGTCGACTGTGCCAGCGGGCGACCGAGGGCGGTGGTCAGGGCGTATGCCGCGCCGGAGCCGACCGCCAGCAGCACGCCGAGGGCCGGGTCGGGGCCGGTCTCGCCGAGCCCCGCGGTGCTGCTGACCAGCACCAGTCCGGACAGGGCGGCGCCCAGGACCAGCAGGCGCGAGCGGCTCGGAGCCTGACGGTGTGCGACGGTCTCGCCGAGGGTGAGCAGCACGGGCGCCAACCCCAGGCTCACCACCGTGGCGACGCTGACGCCCACGGCGACCACCGCGCCGAAGTACAACGCCTGGTAGGCAGCGGTGCAGGCGCCGACCAGGGCGGCGTACGCCGGGCGGGTGCGGACCAGCTGCGCGACGGCTGCGCCCTGGCGGGTGGCGAGCACCGCCACGAGCAGCACGACGGCCGCGATGCCCATCCGCCAGGCGCTGATGGTGAGCACCGACATCGGGACGTGGTCGCGCACGATCTGCACGCCGAGCCCGCCCGTGCCCCACAGGACGCCGGCCAGGCAGATCTGAGCGAGGCCCAGGCGGTGGTTCACCCCTCGATCATCGCGCATCGCCGTCCGACCTGCCGCCGAGTTTCGCGGCCGGCCGGGGACGTCATACGGAGGGGAGAAGCGGACGTCCTGCTGAGTCTCAGGACATCAGTAACGGATTAAGTCTCAGGACATCGGGAACACCTGATCGGTTGTGACTCAGGCTGGGTTATGGCCAGAGATGGGGTTGCGGTGGATCCGGTATTCGCTGCGTTAGTCGCTCGCCGGCGGGCCGGTGAGCGGTTCGATGTTCGTGCTGAGTGTGCTCGGCTCGGTGTCTCGACCAAGACGTTCTATAAGTACCTACGTCGCTTCGAGATCGAAGGGGTGGACGGGTTCTATCCGCGGTCGCGGCGACCATTGACGTCACCATCGTTGGTCGCGGCCGCGGTCGAAGACGTCATCGTTGCTGCCCGTAAGGACCTCGCGGGCAGTGGCCTGGACGAGGGCGCGGAGTCGATCCTGTTCTGGATCACCGATCACCCAGATCAGTGGCCACCGGGTCAGGTGGTGCCCTCACGGGCCACGGTGAACCGGGTCCTGGATCGTCGGGGCATGGTCGTGGCGGTCCCGCAACGGGCACCGAAACGATGTGGGCGTCGCTTCGAGGCCGACCACCCCAACACCCGGTGGCAGATGGACGGGTTCGAGGTCACCTTGAGCACCGGCATCAAGGTGATGGTCTTGCACATCCTTGATGACTGCTCGAGGTTCGACCTGGCCTGTCACGTCGCCAGCAGCGAGAACGCCCACGATGTCTGGGCCGCGTTCACCACCGCGGCCGCTGCTTATGGGTTGCCGGCACAGTTGCAGACCGACAACGGGACCGCGTTCTCCGGCAAACGCCGCGGATGGACCAGTGCCCTAGAAGCCAACTGTTTGACCCTGGGGATCCGCCACATCCCCAGCTCGGTCGGACACCCCCAAACCTGCGGGAAGGTCGAACGCGCCCACAAGACGACCCGCAAGTGGCTTCGCAGCCAACCACTGGCCGGGACCCCCGAGGAGCTCCAAACCCAACTCGATACCTACCGGGTCATCTACAACGAGCAACGCCGCAAAACCCACCTCGGTGGTCTCACCCCGGACCAACGATTCCGACTCGGTCCAAGAGACGGCCCGGGACCAGACACCCTGACAGCACCCTTCCTGGTCACCGAATGCATCACCTCAACCAGCGGCTGCATCGGCATCGACGGCACCCTGGTCGGCATTGGACGACCCCATGCCGGGCAACCCGCCACCGTCTTCCGCCAGGGCGACCGTGTGACCGTCTTCATCGGCAACGAAATCGCCGCCGAAATCGTCCTTGACCGCCGACGCCGCTACCAACGCCAAAGCGGCCTAGAGTTACCGATGTCCTGAGACATACGTGTTACCGATGTCCTGAGACATCACAG
>WLIH01000065.1 GCA_009702305.1 Actinomycetota bacterium
GATCTGGTCCGAGCCGTCGGTCGTCGCCGGCTCGCCGAGCGCGGCCCGGTTGGCCTGCGGCAGGAACTCCATCGCCTGGTGGATGCCGCCGAGCTCGCGCCCGGGCACCGGCAGGTCGCGCGGCTCGGTGGCGCCCATCGCGAGGACGACGGCGTCGTAGCGCTCGGTCAGCTTGGCACCGGTCAGCTCGCCGCCCACGTCGACGCCGGCCCGGAAGACGGTGCCCTCGCGACGCATCTGGTCCAGACGCCGGTCGAGGTGCTTCTTCTCCATCTTGAACTCGGGGATGCCGTAGCGCATCAGCCCGCCGATCTTGTCGGCCCGCTCGTAGACGGCGACCGTGTGACCGGCCCGGGTGAGCTGCTGAGCCGCCGCGAGACCGGCCGGGCCGGAGCCGACGACCGCGACCGTGCGACCGGAGAGCCACTCGGGCGGCTGGGGCCGCACGAAGCCGGACTCCCACGCCTTGTCGATGATCGAGACCTCGACGTTCTTGATGGTGACCGGGTCCTGGTTGATGCCCAGCACGCAGGCCGTCTCGCACGGCGCCGGACAGAGGCGACCGGTGAACTCCGGGAAGTTGTTGGTCGCGTGCAGGCGCTCGATGGCACCCTCCCAGTCGTCGCGCCAGACCAGGTCGTTCCACTCCGGGATGATGTTGCCCAGCGGGCAACCCTGGTGGCAGAACGGGATGCCGCAGTCCATGCACCGGCCGGCCTGCGGCGTGATGATCGGGAGCAGCGCGCGGCCGATCCCGTCGGGGTAGACCTCGTCCCAGTCGCGGACGCGCTCCTCGACGGGGCGGCGGGTCGCGACCTGGCGGCCCTCCTTCAGGAAGCCCTTCGGGTCAGCCATGGAGCGCCTCCATCATCGCGTGGGCGATCTCGTTGTCGTCGAGCCCGGCTGCCTCGGCCTTCGCCTTGGCCTCCAGGACGATCCGGTAGTCACGGGGCATCACCTCGGTGAAGCGCCCCAGAGCAGCAGGCCAGTCGGCGAGCAGCTCGAGGGCGATCTCCGAGCCGGTCTCCTCGGCGTGGCCGCGCACCATCTGCTCGAGCTCGGCGGCTGCCTCGCCCTCCACGGGGCCGAGCTCGACGAGCTCCTTGTTGACCCGGTGGTGCTTGAGGTCGAGCACCCAGGCGACCCCACCGGACATGCCGGCGGCGAAGTTGCGGCCCGTCTTGCCGAGGACGACGACGCGGCCCCCGGTCATGTACTCGCAGGCGTGGTCGCCCACGCCTTCGGTCACCAGCCACGCGCCGGAGTTGCGGACGGCGAAGCGCTCGCCGACCCCGCCGCGCAGGAAGATCTGCCCCGACGTGGCGCCGTAGGCGATCGTGTTGCCCGCGATGATCTGCTCGTGCGAGCGGAAGGTCGCCGACCGGTCGGGCCGGACGACGATGCGACCTCCGGAGAGACCCTTGCCGACGTAGTCGTTGGCGTCGCCCTCGAGGCGCAGCGTGATGCCGCGCGGCAGGAACGCACCGAACGACTGGCCGGCCGAGCCGACGAACGTGAGGTCGATCGTGCCCTCGGGCAGGCCCTGACCGCCGTACCTCTTGGTGACCTCGTGCCCGAGGATCGTGCCGACGGTGCGGTGGACGTTGCGGATCGCGACCTGGGCGCGGACGGGCTCGCCCCGCTCGAGGGCCGGCTGCGCCAGCGGCAGCAGCTCGGTCACGTCGAGCGCACGGTCGAGACCATGGTCCTGGGTCGTGGTGTTGCGCAGCGCCGCACCCTCGGGCAGCTCGGGCATGTGCAGGATCGGCGACAGGTCGAGACCGGCGGCCTTCCAGTGGTGCACCGCCTTCTCCACGTCGAGCGAGCGCACCTGGCCCACCGCCTCGTCGAGGGTCCGGAAGCCGAGCTGCGCCAGGATCTCGCGCACCTCCTCGGCGATGAACTCGAAGAAGTTCACGACGAACTCGGGCTTGCCCGAGAAGCGCTCGCGCAGCACGGGGTTCTGCGTCGCCACGCCGACCGGGCAGGTGTCGAGGTGGCAGACGCGCATCATGATGCAGCCCGAGACGACGAGCGGCGCGGTCGCGAAGCCGAACTCCTCGGCGCCGAGCAGCGCCGCGATCACGACGTCGCGACCGGTCTTGAGCTGGCCGTCGGCCTGCACGACGATGCGGTCGCGCAGGTTGTTGAGCAGCAGGGTCTGCTGCGTCTCGGCCAGGCCGAGCTCCCACGGGCCGCCCGCGTGCTTGAGCGAGGTCAGCGGCGACGCACCGGTGCCACCGTCGTGCCCGGAGATCAGGACGACGTCGGCGTGCGCCTTGGAGACACCGGTGGCGACCGTGCCGACTCCGACCTCCGAGACGAGCTTGACGTGCACCCGCGCCGCCGGGTTGGCGTTCTTGAGGTCGTGGATCAGCTGAGCCAGGTCCTCGATCGAGTAGATGTCGTGGTGCGGCGGCGGACTGATCAGGCCGACGCCGGGCGTGCTGTGCCGGGTCTTGGCGACCCAGGGGTAGACCTTGTGGCCGGGCAGCTGCCCGCCCTCCCCCGGCTTCGCGCCCTGCGCCATCTTGATCTGGATGTCGTCGGCGTTGGTGAGGTACTCGGAGGTGACACCGAAGCGACCGCTCGCGACCTGCTTGATCGAGCTGCGACGCTCGGGGTCGTAGAGCCGCTCGGCGTCCTCGCCGCCCTCACCGGTGTTGGACTTCGCGCCCAACCGGTTCATCGCGACGGCGAGCGTCTCGTGCGCCTCCTGGCTGATCGAGCCGTAGCTCATCGCCCCGGTCGAGAAGCGCTTGACGATCTCCGAGACCGGCTCGACCTCCTCGATCGCCAGCGGCGTGCGGCCCTGGGCCTCGGCGTCCTTGAACGTGAAGAGCCCGCGCAGGGTCATCAGGCGCTCGGCCTGCTCGTCGACGCGCGAGGTGTACTGCTTGAAGACGTCGTAGCGTCCGGCACGCGTCGCGTGCTGGAGGCGGAAGACGGTCTCGGGGTCGAAGAGGTGCGGCTCGCCCTCACGACGCCACTGGTACTCGCCGCCGATCGCCAGCTCGCGGTGGGCGGGAAGGATGCCGCCGCGGGGGTACGCCGTGTGGTGGCGCCGCGCGACCTCCTCGGCGATCGTGTCGAGCTCGATGCCGCCGAGCTTGGACGTGGTGCCGGTGAAGTAGCGGTCGACCACCGACTGCGAGAGCCCGACGGCCTCGAAGATCTGGGCACCGGTGTAGGACGCGACCGTGGAGACGCCCATCTTGGACATCACCTTCAGGACGCCCTTGCCGAGCGCCTTGACGAGGTTCTTGACCGCGACCTCCGGCTCGGTGGTCACGTAGTATCCCTCGCGAGCGAGGTCCTCGACGGACTCCATCGCGAGGTAGGGGTTGACCGCCGCTGCGCCGTAGCCGACCAGCAGGGCCACGTGGTGCACCTCGCGGACGTCTCCGGCCTCGACCAGCAGACCGACCTGGGTGCGGGTCTTCTCGCGCACCAGGTGGTGGTGGACCGCGGCCGTGAGCAGCAGCGACGGGATCGGGGCGAGCTCGGCGGTGGCGTGCCGGTCGGACAGCACGATGATGCGGGCGCCGCCGGAGATCGCGGTGCTGACCTCCTGGCAGATCTCGTCGATGCGCGCGGCCAGCGCCGTGCCGCCACCCTCGACGTCGTACAGACCGCGCGAGACATGGGTGATGAAGCCCGGCATGTCGCCGTCACGGTTGATGTGACGGATCTTGGCCAGGTCGTCGTTGGAGATGACCGGGAAGGGCAGCACGACCTGACGGCACGAGGCCGGGGTCGGCTCCAGCAGGTTGGCCTCCGGGCCGATGGTGCCGTTGAGCGAGGTGACGAGCTCCTCGCGGATGGCGTCGAGCGGCGGGTTGGTGACCTGCGCGAAGAGCTGCGCGAAGTAGTCGAAGAGCAGGCGAGGCTTCTCGCTGAGCGCCGCGATCGGCGTGTCGGTGCCCATCGAGCCGAGCGGCTCGCCGCCGGTGTTGGCCATCGGCGTGAGCAGGACGCGCAGCTCCTCCTCGGTGTAGCCGAAGATCTGCTGGCGCCGGGTCACCGAGGCATGGGTGTGCACGATGTGCTCGCGCTCGGTGATGTCGTTGAGGTGGATCAGGCCGGCGTGCAGCCACTCCTCGTAGGGGTGCTCCGCGGCGAGACCGGCCTTGACCTCCTCGTCCTCGATGATGCGGTGCTCGTCGGTGTCGACGAGGAACATCCGGCCCGGCTGCAGCCGGCCCTTGCGCACGATCGTCGCGGGATCGATGTCGAGCACGCCGACCTCGGAGGCCAGCACGACGAGACCGTCGTCGGTGACCCAGTAGCGGGAGGGACGCAGGCCGTTGCGGTCGAGGACCGCGCCGATCTGGTCGCCGTCGGTGAAGACCACGCAGGCGGGCCCGTCCCACGGCTCCATCAGGGCGGAGTGGAAGGAGTAGAACGCCCGGCGCGCGGCGTCCATCTCGGTGTGGTTCTCCCAGGCCTCCGGGATCATCATCAGCACCGAGTGAGGCAGCGAGCGACCGCCCATGTGCAGCAGCTCGAGGACCTCGTCGAACGACGCGGAGTCGGACGCCCCGGGGGTGCAGATCGGGTAGAGCCGGTCGAGGTCGCCCGGGATCAGGTCCGAGGCGAGCAGAGCCTCACGGGCGCGCATCCAGTTGCGGTTGCCCATCACCGTGTTGATCTCTCCGTTGTGCGCGATGAAGCGGAACGGGTGCGAGAGCGGCCAGCTGGGGAACGTGTTGGTCGAGAAGCGCGAGTGCACCACGGCCAGGGCCGAGGCGACGCGCTCGTCGACCAGGTCGGGGAAGAAGTGGTCGAGCTGGTCGGTGGTCAGCATGCCCTTGTAGGCCATGGTCCGCGACGAGAGCGACGGGAAGTAGACACCCGTCTCGCGCTCGGCGCGCTTGCGCAGGCAGAAGGCCATCCGCTCCAGCGACATCCCGGTGACACGCTGGTGGGCGCCGGCGACGAAGAGCTGTCGGAAGGTCGGCATCACCCCGAGCGCGGTGGCGCCCAGGATCGACGGGTCGGTCGGCACGTCACGCCACCCGACGACGGCGAGGCCCTCCTCGGCGGCGAGCTCCTCGATGCGCGCCACCGAGGCCGCGACCTCGGAGTCGTCGCCCTGCAGGAAGGCCGTGCCGACGGCGTAGGAGTACTGCTGCGGCAACTCGATGCCGATCTCGGCGGTCACGGCGCGCAGGAAGGCGTCGGGGACCTGCATCAGGATGCCGGCGCCGTCGCCGGAGTTCGGCTCGGCGCCCGCGGCACCGCGGTGCTCGAGGTTGCGCAGCGCGGTGAGCGCCTTGGCCACGATGTCGTGGCTGGCCACGCCGGTCAGGGTCGCGACGAAGGCCACACCGCACGCGTCGTGCTCGTGGCCGGGGTCGTAGAGCCCTTGGGGCGGCGGGAATGCGTGCTGATAGGGCACCGGGCGTTCTCCCGTCGTCGTCCTGCCGGTCTGTGCCGAGATCCCCGGAAAGGGACTCGGATCCGGCAGTGCGGTGGTGCTGAAACATGACGTCGCGCAGGGGACGACATTGGCCCACGCGGAGGCGTCAGGTTACCACCGAGTTTCAGGATCCTCTCGGTCGATACCGCCGCTCGGACGCTCCTCGGCCTCGACGGCCACCCCCGGGACCGGCTCGGGAGCCGCGTCGGTCGCCGGGCCGCGCCCGTCGTCATACACGACCTCCTCGCGCCCGGGGCGCAGCTTCGCGCTGAGGGCGAAGCAGAGCGCGGCGACGACGAAGAGCACGATCGAGGTCCAGACGTTGAACCGCAGTCCGCCCACGTCGGAGAGCTCGACGGTGTCGATGCGCAGCATCTCGATCCAGCCGCGGCCCAGCGTGTAGGTCATCACGTAGAGCGCGAGCACCCGACCGTGTCCGAGCCGGAAGCGCCGGTCGGCCCAGATCACGACCGCGAAGGCCAGGAGGTTCCAGCTGAACTCGTAGAGGAACGTCGGGTGGAACGTCGTGCCCGCGGGGTAGCCGGCGTCGATCGCGGTGCTGTCGCTGACGCGGAGCGCCCAGGGCAGGTCGCTCGGCTTGCCGAAGAGCTCCTGGTTGAACCAGTTGCCCCAGCGGCCGAGCGCCTGGGCGACCAGCACCCCCGGCGCCATGGCGTCGAGGACCGGCAGCAGCTTGATGCCCTTGACCCGCGCACCCACGAGGACGCCGACCGCGCCGAGCGCGATGCCGCCCCACACTCCCAGACCGCCGCGCCAGACGTAGAGCGCCGACCAGGCGTTGCGACCCTCGCCGAAGTAGAGGGCGTGGTCGGTAGCGACGTGGTAGAGACGGGCGCCGACCAGTCCGAAGGGCACCGCCCAGACCGCGAGGTCCTGGATCTCGCCGGCGCGCCCGCCCCGGGCCATCCAGCGGCGCTCGCCGATCCAGATCGCCGCGACGATGCCGAGGATGATCGACAGCGCGTAGCCGCGCAGCGGCAACGGACCGACGTGCCACACGCCGGACTCCGGGCTGGGGATGCTCAGCGCCGCGATCAGGGGGTCCATGGGCTAGGAGGCCTTTCCGAGCAGGGTGGTGATATCGGCGGCGAACTGGGCCGAGGAGGTGTCCTGTCCCCAGAAGATCGGCGCCTCGTCGTCGCTGTCGATCCCGACGACCTGGGTGCTGTGGGTGTTGAGGTCGTAGCCGCCGCTGGGCAGGCGCTCGCCGTCGCTCACGCCGATCGCGACCGACCGTCCGACCGCGACGATGTCGTCGAGGTCCCCGGTGAGCCCGACGAAGGTCGGGTCGAGCCGGTCGAGGTAGGACCGCAGCACGTCCTCGGTGTCGCGGGCCGGGTCGGTGGTCACGAAGACGACCTGGACCTCGTCGCGCTGTGCGTCGTCGAGCCGGGTGAGCGCGCTCGCGAGGTGCGACATGACCAGCGGGCAGATGTCGGGGCAGTGCGTGTAGCCGAAGAAGACCAGCGTCAGTCGGGCGTCGGTGTCGGCGGTCAGCGAGAACGCCTCGCCGTCGGTGGCGGTCAGCGGCGTCGACGCGACCTCGAACGGCGGGTCGAGCACCGTGCCGGTCAGGGCCGTCGCGTCGCCGTCACTGCCGCCGCACGCGCCGAGCAGCAGCACCAGCGGCAGCAGCAGGGCGCCGAGTGCGCGTCGGATCGGCCCCTCAGCCACGGCGTACGCCGGCGGCGAGATCCTCGGTGAGCGCGCGCAGGGCCCGCAGGCCGCCCGTCCGGTCGCCGGGGTGGTCGAGGAGGGTGCGCACGAAGGAGGAGCCGACGATCACCCCGTCGGCGTAGGACGCCACCTCGGCTGCCTGGTCGCCGTTGCTGACCCCGAGCCCGACCCCGATCGGCAGCCGGGTCGCCGCCCGGGTGCGGGCGACCAGGGGACCGGCCAGGTCGCTGGTGGTGGTGCGGGCACCGGTCACGCCCATCACCGCGGTGGCGTAGACGAAACCGCGGCACTGGGCGGTGGTCATCGCGATCCGCTCGTCGGTCGAGGACGGCGCGACCAGGAAGACCTTGTCCAGGTCGTGCTCGTCGGCCGCAGCGATCCACTCCGGGGCGAAGTCGGGGGTCAGGTCGGGCGTGATCAGACCTGCTCCCCCGGCGCTGGCGAGGTCGGCGGCGAAGCGGTCGACGCCGTAGCGCTCGACGGGGTTCCAGTAGGTCATGATCAGCGTCGGCGTGCCGGTGGCGGCCACGGCCTCGACCGTGCGCAGCACGTCGGTCGTGCGCACTCCGCCCTCGAGCGCCTGCTGGGCGGCCGCCTGGATCGTCGGGCCGTCCATGACGGGGTCGGTGTAGGGCAGGCCGATCTCGATGACGTCGCAGCCTGCGTCGACCATGGCCAGCAGCGCGTCGATCCCCCCGGCGACGTCGGGGAAGCCGGCCGGGAGGTAGCCGATCAGTGCCGAGCGATCGTCGGCGCGCGCCCGGTCGAAGGCCGTCGAGACGCTCATCCGACCGACTCCTCGGTGTCCCCGAGCCCGAAGTACTCGATCGCGGTGCCCATGTCCTTATCCCCGCGCCCGCTGAGGTTGATCAGCACGGTCGCCTCCGGTCCCTTCTCGGCCGCCAGACGTCGCGCCACGTCGAGGGCCCCGGCGACGGCGTGGGCGGACTCGATCGCAGGGATGATCCCCTCGGTGCGGCTCAGCAGCGCCAGTGCCTGCATCGCCTCGTCGTCGGTCACCGGCAGGTACGTCGCCCGGCCGACGGACGCCAGGTGGGCGTGCTGGGGGCCGACCCCGGGGTAGTCGAGTCCGGCCGAGATGGAGTGCGACTCGATGGTCTGCCCGTCCGCGTCCTGCAGGACGTAGGTGCGGGCGCCGTGCAGCACCCCGGTGTCGCCTGCGTGGATGGTCGCGGCATGGCGCGGGGTGTCGACGCCCTCGCCGCCCGGCTCGAAGCCGTAGATCGCGACGTCGGCGTCGTCGAGGAACGCCGTGAACAGCCCGATGGCGTTGGACCCGCCGCCCACGCACGCGGCGATCGCGTCGGGCAGCACGCCGTAGCGCTCCAGGCACTGGGCGCGGGCCTCGTCGCCGATGCCGCGGGTGAAGTCGCGCACCATGCTCGGGAAGGGGTGCGGACCGGCAGCGGTGCCGAACAGGTAGGCCGTGTGGTCGACGCTGGCCACCCAGTCGCGCAACGCCTCGTTGATCGCGTCCTTCAGCGTGGCGCTGCCGGAGTCGACCGGCACGACCTTGGCGCCGAGCAGCTGCATCCGCGCGACGTTGAGCGCCTGGCGACGGGTGTCGACCGAGCCCATGTAGACGGTGCAGTCGAGGCCGAAGTACGCCGCTGCGGTCGCGCTGGCGACGCCGTGCTGCCCGGCACCGGTCTCGGCGATCACCCGGGTCTTGCCCATCCGCTTGGTCAGCAGCGCCTGACCCAGCACGTTGCGGATCTTGTGGGCACCCGTGTGGTTGAGGTCCTCGCGCTTGAGCAGCACGCGGCAGCCTACCTGCTCGCTGAGCCGGCTGGCCTCGTAGAGCGGACTGGGGAGTCCGGCGTACTCACGCAGGATCGCCTCGAAGTCGCCCACGAAGGC
>WLIH01000066.1 GCA_009702305.1 Actinomycetota bacterium
GCAGCGTGGTGAGGGTGCACAGGTGCCGCTCGGTCCAGAAGTCCTGCAGTGCCTGGGGCACGTCGTCCCACCCCGGTCGGTACGACGTCATCGGTGCTCGTCCCCCTTGCTCAGATCCCTCTGGCTCAGATCCGTCTGGCTCAGATCCATCGGCTGAACCAGATCCGGTCCAGCCACTCGGAGTGCGTCAGCAGGCCGTTGGTGAAGATCGGCCAGAACCAGGCGAAGTTCAGCAGCACGAGCACGACGAACGACCCGGACACGATCACGCCGACGGTGCGGCGGGTGCTCGGCTCGGGTGAGCTGCCGATCAGCTTGCCGATCGCCAGGGTGAGCGCGAGCACGATGAACGGCAGCGTGACGACGGCGTAGAACAGGAAGATCGGCCGGTCGTCGTAGAGCAGCCACGGCAGCCACGTCGACGCGGTGCCGACCACGGCCAGGCCGTAGCGCCAGTCCCGCGCGCCGACCCACATCAGGGCCGCGAAGACCAGGGCGATGATGCCGCCCCACCAGATCATCGGCGTGCCGATCAGCAGCACCTGGCGCAGGCAGTCGCTGCCGGCCGGGGCGTCGCAGCCGCGGGTGCCGGGCTGGATGTCGGTGTCGGCGGCGACCCCGACGGGTCGGTTGAGCAGCAGCCAGCCCGACGGCTGCGACGCGTAGGTGTGCTCGGCGCAGTTGAGGAAGTGGGTGTGGAACTCGTAGACGTCGTGGTGGTAGCTCCACAGCGAGCGCAGCGACTGCACGAGCTCGCCGGGACCGGACGCGTCCGGCTCGGTCGCGGTCGGCCACCGTTTCGTGGGGTCGAGCTCGTTGTCGGCGCTCTCGCCGTTGCAGCCGCGCTCGGCGACGAACTGGGTGTACTGCGTGGAGGACAGATGCTCCTCGTACTGGTCGGCGTGCACGAGCCAGCCGGCCCAGGTCGCGACGTAGACGACCACGCCCACGAGCACCAGGTGCACGAACGCCGGGATGCCGTCGACCACGGCGGAGCGCACGACCGAGTGGCGCACCCCGAAGGAGCGGCGGGCTCCGGCACTCCAGAGCCAGACCATGATCCCGAAGGCGGCCAGCGGGTAGACCGCGGTCCACTTGGTGCCGCACGCCAGGCCGAAGCAGATGCCGCCGACGAAGAGCCACGGCCGCCACAGCAGCGACCGGACCGGCCCCCAGGCCGTCGGCTCGCTCAGCTGCTCGGGCACCAGGCGCGCCATCTTGGCGCGGTACCAGTCGCGGTCGTTGACCAGGCAGGCCACCGCGCAGAGCGTGAAGAAGGCCAGGAAGATGTCGAGCAGTGCCAGCCGCGACAGCACGAACTGCAGCCCGTCGAGCATCAGCAGGAGTCCGGCGACCAGGCCGAGCGCGGTCGAGCCGGTCACCCGCCGGGCGAGTCGGCACATCACCAGCACCATCAGCGCACCGACGACCGCCGAGGCGACCCGCCAGCCGAAGGGGTCCATGTCGAAGGCCTTCTCGCCGAGCCCGATCAGCCATTTGCCGACCTCGGGGTGCACGATCATCGACGGATCGTCCTGCCACTGGCCGCGGGTGGCGCCGCTCAGGATCTTGTCGTTGGCGTCCTCGACGTACTCCAACACGTAGCCGTGGTTGATCAGCGACCAGGCGTCCTTGGCGTAGTACGTCTCGTCGAACTCGAACTCCTTCGGCGAGCCGAGCTTCCACAGCCGCAGGAAGAGCGCCAGGAACATCAGCGCGATGCTGGAGGTCCAGCCGATGAAGGGATCCTCGAGTTTGAGCCGCCCCCGTGCGCGCTGCCAGGCCGACGGCAGGCTGGTGAGCTCGTCGCGCTCCGGCACCTGCGTGGTCACGGTGCGGAACTCTACGGTGCCGGTGCTAGTCGGACTCGAGCACGGCGTCGAGGCGCTGGCGGGCGCCGTCGAGCCACTCCTGGCACCACCCGGCGAGCACCTCGCCGCGCTCCCACAGGGCGAGCGACTCCTCCAGGGTCGTGCCCCCGGCCTCGAGGCGGCGCACGACCTCGACGAGCTCCTCGCGGGCGGCTTCGTAGGACAGCTTGTCCTCAGGCATCGGGTCCTCCGGTGCTCACGGGGTCGGGCTCGACCCGGGTGGTGGTGGCGTGGATGCGGCCGTCGGCGACGCGCACGCTGATCAGGGTGTCGGCGGCGACGCCGTCGGTCGAGGTGAGCACGTGCCCGTCGGCGTCCTGCAGCACGGCGTAGCCCCGCCTCAGCGTCTCGAGCGGGGAGAGGGCCCGGGCCCGGGCGCGCTGGTGGCCGATGTCGTCGGCGGCGCGGTCGAGGCGGTGGGTGACGCTGCGGCGCGAGCGCTCGCGCAGCGCGGTGAGCTCGTCGGTGCGCGCGGTGACCAGCGAGCGCGGATCGGCCAGTGCGGGCCGCGAGCGGAGGGCGGCGAGACCGGAATGCTCGCGGGAGAGGTACGCCGCGAGCGTCGCCCGGATCCGGTCGCGGGCCCAGGTCACGCCGCGGATCTCCTCCACCACGTCGGGCACGACCAGGGAGGCCGCGTCGGTCGGTGTCGAGGCGCGGACGTCGGCCACCAGGTCGAGCAGGGGGCTGTCGGGCTCGTGGCCGATCGCCGAGACGACCGGAGTGCGCATCCGGTGCACGGTGCGCAGCAGCGCCTCGTCGGAGAAGGGGAGCAGGTCCTCGACCGCGCCGCCGCCGCGCGCGACGACCACGACGTCGACGTCGCGGTGCCGCTCGAGACGCTCCAGCGCCTCCATCACCTCGGCCGCACACCGGGGTCCCTGCATGGCGGCGTAGGCGACCTCGAACTCGACGGCCGGCCAGCGCCGGCGCGCGTTGTCGAGGACGTCGCGCTCCGCCGCGCTGTGGGGGGCGGTCACGAGGCCGACCCTGGTCGGCAGGAACGGCAGCTCGCGCTTGAGCTCGGGCGCGAAGAGGCCCTCGGCGGCGAGCAGCTGGCGGCGACGCTCGAGCTGGGCGAGCAGCTCGCCGAGGCCGACCATCCGGATCTCGCGGGCGTAGAGCGACATGGTGCCGCGGTTGGCGTAGTACGACGGCTTGGCGTGCACGACGACGCTCGCCCCCTCGACCAGAGGCGGGTTCAGGCTGTCGAAGAGCGTGCGCGAGCAGGTCACCGGCACCGAGATGTCGGCCACGGTGTCGCGCAGCGTCATGAAGACGGTGTTGACGCCGGGTCGCCGGCTCAGCTGGGCGATCTGGCCCTCGACCCACACCGGGCCGAGCCGCTCGATCCACCCGGAGATCGCGTTGGCGATCTGCCGCACCGGTGCCGGCGCCTCCGGGGTCGTCTCCAGGGCCATGCGGTGACAGTAGGGGATCGGCCCGACGGATCGGCCCGACGGATCGGCCCGACTGATCAGGCCCGCTGGTCGCAGCGCCTACGATGAGCCTATGAGCACCGACATGGGCATGCCGCCGATCCTGTCGCCCCAGGAGGCCGAGAAGGCCGTCCTGCTGGCGGCGCCTCGCGGCTACTGCGCCGGTGTCGACCGAGCGGTCGTGACCGTCGAGCAGGCGCTCGACCTCTACGGGTCGCCGGTCTATGTCCGCAAGCAGATCGTGCACAACAAGCACGTCGTGGCCGACCTCGAGGCCCGCGGCGCGATCTTCGTGGAGGAGCTCGACGAGGTGCCGCCGGGCGAGACGGTCGTCTTCTCCGCCCACGGTGTCTCGCCCGAGGTGCACCGTCAGGCTGCCGAGCGCGACCTGAAGACCATCGACGCGACCTGCCCGCTCGTGACGAAGGTGCACCACGAGGCGAAGCGCTTCGCCGCCGACGACTACGACATCCTGCTGATCGGGCACGAAGGTCACGAAGAGGTCGAGGGCACCGCCGGGGAGGCTCCCGACCACATCCAGCTGGTGCAGTCGCCCGCCGACGTGCCCGGCATCGTCGTGCGCGACCCGGCCCGCGTCGCCTGGCTCTCGCAGACGACGCTGTCGGTCGACGAGACGCTGGAGACCGTCGCCGCGATCCGCGAGCGCTTCCCGCTGCTGCTCGACCCGCCCAGCGACGACATCTGCTACGCCACCCAGAACCGCCAGCTCGCGGTCAAGGAGATCTCCGACGACACCGACCTGGTCATCGTCGTCGGCTCGGGCAACTCCTCGAACTCCGTGCGGCTGGTCGAGGTGGCGCTCGAGGCCGGTGCCCACGCGGCGTACCGCGTGGACGACGCCAGCGAGATCGACGAGTCCTGGCTCGACGGCGTCCGCACCGTCAGCGTCACCTCGGGCGCGAGCGTGCCGGAGGCGCTCGTCGACGGGGTGCTGGCCTACCTGACCGAGCGCGGCTACCCCGACGCCACGGCCGTGCACAGCGCGGAGGAGTCGCTGATCTTCTCGCTGCCCAAGGAGCTGCGCCGCGACATCAAGGCGGCTGCTGCCGCGGCCGCTCGCTGAGCGTCGAGACGACCCGTTCCTACCGCTCCACCCGTCGAGACGACCCGTAGTGACGCGACGTCTCGGCCTCGGCGCTACTGGGGCGTGATCGTCCCGAGAGCGACGTCACCCCGGGATGCGCTCCGCGTGCCGCCAGGGCCAGGGAGTAGAGCGGTCGGTCCTGGGCCTGGACGTAGATCCGCCCGAGGTAGCTGCCGATGACGCCCATCATGATCAGCTGCAGGCCGCTGAGCAGGAACATGCCGACCCCGAGGAAAGCCCAGCCCGGCACCGCGTCCTCGGGGTGGATGAGCCGCACCCCCAGCACGTAGAGGGCCATCAGGATGCTGAAGCCGGAGATGACGAAGCCGAGCCGGGAGATCATCCGCAGCGGTGCGGTGGAGAAGCCCAGGATGCCGTTGGCGGCGAAGCGCACCATCGCTCGCAGGGGGTAGCCGCTGGTGCCGGCGTGGCGCTCGTCGCGATCGAAGAGCAAGGCCTCTTGGCGGAATCCCACGTGGGCCACGATGCCGCGCAGGAAGCGGTCGTGCTCGCGGTAGCGGCCGACCTCGGCGACCACCCGGCGATCCATCAACCGGAAGTCGCCGACGTTGCGCGGGATCTCGACGTCAGCGAGTCGGTCGAGCATCCAGTAGAAGGCCCACGCGGTCGAGCGTTTGAACGCGGTGTCGCGGCGGGTGCGGCGTTGCGCGTAGACGACGTCGGCGCCGTCCTCCCACATGGTCAGCATCTCGATGCTGACCCGTGGTGGATCCTGCAGATCGGTGTCCATCACGATCACGGCATCGGCCTCGGTGGCGACGTCGAGACCCGCGGTGACGGCCATCTGATGCCCGAAGTTGCGCGACAGATCGAGCACGGTGACCCGGGTGTCGCTGCGGCGCAGACCGAGCAGGGCGGCGAGGGAGTCATCGCGGCTGCCGTCGTTGACGTAGATGAACTCGAAGTCGAGATCGGGCCGCGCTCGGGTCGCCTCGAGGAGTCGCTCGTGGAAGAGGTGGATGTTCTCCGCCTCGTCGTAGACGGGCAGCACGTAGGCCACCGTCTGTCGTGCTCTGGTGTCGCGCATCGACCCCTCCGTCGTCGGCTCCAGTGCTCACCCTTCCCTGCCACGCGGGGGCGAACCCCTCGAGCGGTCCTTCATGAAGACGCTCGTCGGGGCCACAAAGTTGGGGGGCGTCCGCACACCCCACCTAGTCGACGGCGTGGACGAGTGCCAGCCGCATGCCCACGTGCTGATTCCCCCGGGGATCTTGGTGCTCGTACGATCGTCGTCCTATGGCCAGATATCTCGACCTCCATCCCGACAACCCCCAGCCGCGCGTGCTCCAGCAGGTGGTGGCGGCGCTGCACGACGACGCACTCATCGCCTACCCGACCGACTCCGGGTATGCACTCGGCTGCCGGATCGGCAACCGTGACGGGCGCGACAGGATCCTGGCCATCCGCGGGCTCGACGAGCGCCACCACTTCACGCTGGTCTGCAGCGACTTCTCCCAGCTGGGTCAGCTGGTGCACGTGGACAACTCGGCCTTCCGGGCACTGCGCGCGGCGACGCCCGGTCCCTACACCTTCATCCTGCCGGGCACGCCCGAGGTGCCGCGGCGGCTGCTGCACGAGAAGAAGAAGACGGTGGGCGTGCGCATCCCCGACCATGTGGTCGTGCAGGCGCTGCTCGCTGAGCTCGGCGAGCCGCTGCTCTCCAGCTCGCTGATCCTGCCCGGTGAGACCGAGCCGCGGACGCTGGGCTGGGAGATCAAGGAGGAGCTCGACCACGTGGTCGACCTCGTCATCGAGGCAGGGGAGACCCCGGCGGAGCCGACGACGGTCGTCGACTGGTCGAGCGGGGCGCCGGAGGTGCTGCGTCGGGGCGCCGGCGACCCGGACCGCTTCGAGTGACGGCCCCGGTCGAGCGGGAGCGGGCGACCCGGTCGCGCACGGCCAGGACCGCGAGGCAGAGCACGTAGCCGAGCACGAGTCCGAGGCTGTGGGCGGAGAGTCCGGAGACGACTGCCTGCACGACGCCGTCCTCAGCGTGGGCGATGGTGTCGGGTCGAGACGAACCGAGGATCACGAAGACGCCGACCATCAGCAGCGGAGGCACCACGCCGATGGTGAAGAAGTCGCGCGGCGCCACAGCCAGCGCGAGGGCGATGCACAGCAGCACGAAGGTGACGTCGAAGAACCAGCCCACCGCGCCGCTCACGGCGACGTCGAGCACGACCAGGGTGAGCGTGACGGCAACAGCGAGCACGACCAGCTCCCGGCCGGCCGTGCGGCCTTCCTCCCAGATCGTGCGCGTGGTCATCCCTGGCTCACCTCGTGACGGGTCACTGACAGGGCCACGGTAGGGCGCTGGTCGCCGTCGTCGGGGGCGGCGCGCCGGTCGACAGCCCGCAGCTCGACCGCCCGGGGCGCAGGGAGGTCGTCGTCGGTGACCGACAGGTCCTGGAAGCGACGGGCAGCGACCAGCACCCGGGACTCGAGCGAGCCCATCGCCTGGTTGTAGTGACCGACGGCGGCGTTGAGGGAGCGGCCGACCTGGTCGAGGTGGCCGCTGAGGGTGCCGAGGCGCCCGTGCAGGTCGCGCCCGAGACGGTGGATCTCGCGGGCCTGGTCGGCGATCGCCTCGTGGCTCCAGCCCTGGGCAACGGTGCGGAGCAGAGCGATCAGGGTGGTGGGGGTCGCGAGCACCACCTCGCGCGCGGCGGCGTACTCGATCAGGGACGGGTCGGCGTCGAGCGCGGCCGCCAGGAACGACTCCGCCGGCACGAAGAGCACGACGAACTCCGGCGTCCGCTCCAGCGACCGCCAGTAGGCCTTGGACGAGAGGCCGTCGACGTGGGCCCGCACCTGTCGCGCGTGGCGCTGCAGGTGGGTGAACTGGTCGGTGGCGAAGCGCGGGTCGGGGTCGGTGGAGGTCGCGTCGAGGTAGGCGTCGAGCGGCACCTTCGCGTCGACGACGATGTCGCGCCCGCCGGCGAGGTGCACGACGAGATCGGGGCGGCGGGCGCCGTCGTCGAGACGCACCTGCTCCGAGAAGTCGCAGCGCTCCACGAGACCCGCCAGCTCGACCGCCTTGCGCAGGTGCAGCTCGCCCCAACGGCCGCGCACCTGCGGCTTGCGCAGCGCGGTCGACAGGGAGCGGGTCTCGCGGCCGAGGAGCTCCGTCGACCGGCGCATCTCGTCGACCTGCTGGTGGAGCTGGGCCTGCCAGGAGACGCGTTGGTGCTCGAGGTCGCGCAGCTGGTCACCCAGCCGATCCAGCCCCTCCTGGACGACGGCCTGGTCGGCGACCCGTTGCTCGAGGGCGCGCTCGACCCGCTCGTCGTAGGCCGACGCGGGTGCGCTGCGCGCCCAGAGCACCCCGACCAGGCAACCCAGGGCAGCGCCGGAGGCCAGGCACAGCAGCAGCGCGATGATGGTGAAGATCTCCATGTCCCCAGCATGGCGACGACCACCGACAGTCTCGGTCGCCTTCAGTGGGGTGCGGGGTGGTGCGGGTCAGGCCAGGTCGACGACGACGGGCGCGTGGTCGGAGGCCCCGGTGCCGGCCCGCTCCTCGCGGTCGATGAAGGCGCCGGTGGTGCGCGCCGCCAGGCTCGGGGAGCCGAGGACGAAGTCGATGCGCAGGCCGCGGTTGCGCTCGAAGCGCTGTCGGTAGTAGTCCCAGTAGGTGTAGACGTCCGGTCCGGGGGTGTGGGGTCGCACCACGTCGACGTACCCGTCGTCGAGGAACGCCTGGAACGCCGCCCGCTCGGCCGGGGTGACGTGGGTCGAGGTCGCGAACTGCGCGATGTCGAAGACGTCCTCGTCGGTGGGGGCGATGTTCCAGTCGCCGACCAGGGCGGTGTCGCCGTCGCGCCAGGTCAGGGCGGCCGCTCGCAGCCGGGTCAGCCAGTCGAGCTTGTAGGCGTAGTGCGGGTCGCCGATCTTGCGCCCGTTGGGCACGTACAGGCTCCACACGCGGACGCCGCCGCAGGTCGCCCCCAGCGCCCGCGCCTCCGCCGCGACGGGATCGCCGAAGCCGGGCTGGCCGGGGAAGCCCACCTCGACGTCGTCGAGCCCGGCGCGGCTGATGATCGCAACGCCGTTCCACTGGTTGGTCCCGGCGGCCGCGACCTCGTAACCCAGGGACTGCAGGCCCATCAGGGGCAGCTGGTCCTCGCGAGCCTTGGTCTCCTGGAGGGCGAGCACGTCGATGTCGTGGCGCTGCAGGAAGGCCTCCACGCGGTCGATGCGGGAGCGGAGGGAGTTGACGTTCCACGTCGCGATGCGCACGGCGACAAGTTATCCGGCGACACCGTCGAGCAGGCGGTCGACCTCGTCCTGCGTGGTGTACGCCGCGATCCCCGCGCGCACGGCTCCGGCGTCCCCCAGCCCGAGGCGTCGGCTGGCCTCGAGGGCGTAGAAGTTGCTCGCCGGCGCGTTGACGCCGAGCCGCGCGAGGTGCTCGTGCACTTCGCGACCGCTGCGCCCGGC
>WLIH01000067.1 GCA_009702305.1 Actinomycetota bacterium
CAACGACACCCAGCTGTCCCGTTCCTGAGAAACGCCTGAGAGCGGGCGCTACGCTCACCGGATCCGCATCGGTCCACCCCCCAGGAGCATCATGCGCCGCTCGTACCTGTCGTCGTTCGCCCTCGCCATCGGGCTCGTGCTGGCGGTGCTCGCCGCGCCGGCGGTGGCCCACGAGGAGCGGGAGTCGCAGTTCCCGCCCGGCGACGGGACGGTGCCGGTCAAGCGCAGCTATGCCCAGGCCTCCGATGTGATCGTGGTCTGCAAGCCCGACTCGCGCCGGCGGATCGCGCGGCTGCCCGACGCGGGCGTGCGCCGCTTCAACCAGCGCCTGCTCAAGGACTGCGAGCACCGCGACATCCAGGCCGCCGTCGACGCGGTCAAGCGTCAGCGCACCAACATCTACGTGCTGCCCGGCGTCTACCGCGAGAAGCCGAGCTGGGAGTCGCCCTGCATGGAGGGCTACGACGGCGGCATCATCGAGTACGCCCAGATCGTCGACTGCGGCGAGATCATCAACCTGGTCACCATCGCCGGCGACGACCCCGACGACCCGGACATCACCTGCGACAACCAGCTCTGCGACCTGCAGATCAGCGGTACCGGCACCCAGCCCAGCGACGTCACCCTGCGCGGCGGCTTCACCGAGGACGGCGACTGGATCAAGCACAACGGCATCAAGGCCGACCGGGCCGACGGCTTCTACCTGGAGAACATGAAGGCCGTGCTCTTCCGGGAGAACGCCTTCTACGTCCACGAGACCGACGGCTACGTGCTCGACCGGATCGAGGCCGCGCAGAACGACCTCTACGGCGTGCTGACCTTCACCTCCGACCACGGCGTGATCTCACGCTGCAACGCCCACCACAACGGCGACTCCGGCATCTACCCGGGCTCCTCGGCCGACGTCAACGCCACCAGCACCACCACCGGTCCGCTCAGCCGCTGGGCCGTGGAGGTCAAGAACTGCA
The DNA here is from genome assembly GCA_009702305.1 of Actinomycetota bacterium. Classification (GTDB taxonomy): domain Bacteria; phylum Actinomycetota; class Actinomycetes; order Propionibacteriales; family Nocardioidaceae; genus Nocardioides. The sequence goes on from WLIH01000067.1 coordinate 969, forward strand.
ACATGCACCACAACTCGCTCGGCTACTCCGGCACCTCGGGCAACTCCGTCTACGTCCACGACAACCGCATCCACCACAACGGCCTCGGCTTCATCGTCGAGTCGATCCTCGGCGGCCACCCGGGCATGCCGCAGGACCACGGCTGGTTCGAGGACAACAAGATCTACAGCAACAACGAGAACTACTACGTCGACAACGTGCAGGCCGAGGACGCGCCCTGCCAGGCCGCGACGCCCGAGGCGGTCGGCCACCAGCGCGGCATCGTGTGCCCGGCGTTCGGCTTCCCGGTCGGCACCGGCGGCATGATCATCGGCAACCACAACTTCGTCAGCTCCAACCAGGTGTGGGACAACTGGCGCCAGGGCTTCATGCTCTTCTGGGTGCCGCCGGCGCTGATGCGCGGCGACTACGACCCCACGCACCAGCAGGACAACTCCAACATGAACGCCTTCACCAAGAACGAGATGGGCTACTCGCCCGACGGCAAGGTGCTGCCCAATGGCATCGACTTCTACTGGGACGAGGCCGGCGCCGGCAACTGCTGGCAGGACAACCTCGTCGCTCCCGGCAAGGAGGTCACCCACAACTCCGTGCGTGCGCTGCCCGACTGCGGCAACCCGTCGCAGTGGCCGATCGGCAACCTGATCAAGACCGTCTCGCTGGTGCCGTGCGCGACCTACGACCGCTACTCCGACCCCGACCCGGTCGCCTGCGACTGGCTGGTCACCCCGGAGAAGCCGGCCACCGACGCCGGTGCGATCGGCACCAACAAGCAGGGCTCCGGCCTCGGCGGTCCCGTCCAGCTCGCGCTGGTCGGCGGCCTCACCGTCGCGGGCAGCCTGGCGCTGCGCCTCGTCGTACGCCGACGCAGCCAGGCCGGGCACCAGGTCGCGGCATGACCCTGCTCGATCCGGGCGTCCGGCACGAGGCGGTCGCGGCGACTCAGGAGACGCCGGCGCCGAGCCGCTGGCGGCGCCGAGCCGCGATCGCGCTGGTCGTCGCCGTCGGCGCCTGGGCGCTGCTGCCGACCGCCGTGCGCCTGCAGCCGACCGTCGACGTCGCCCTCGCGGGTGACGCGGGGCTCCTGGTCGAGGGCTATGGCGCCGGCGGCGCCTACTTCCTGCACTACCGCCACGGCGAGACGGTCACGATGACCGTGCCCGTGCACAACGAGTCGCCGCTGCCGTTGACGGTGACCGGCGTCGATCTCGTCGAGCCGCCCTACCCGCTCATCGAGCCGGCGACCGGCGCCCTCGACGCGGTCACGATCGCGCCGTTCGGCACGGTGCAGGTGCCGCTGACCTTCGTCTACGCCAACTGCCGCTACTACCACGAGCGCGGCACCAACACCTTCGATCGGGCGATCGTCACCGGCGAGGTGCTCGGCCGCGACGTGGTCGAGCAGGTGCACTTCGCCGTGCCCGTCGTCGTGCACAGCCAGATCATCCTGCAGTGCCCCGACCGCACCCTGGTGCGTGGCGACGACCGTCGTCTGTGAGGCGCTAGCCGATCCAGTCCCGCACGGCGGCGGCGAGGGCCGTCGGGGCGTCGTACGCCGCGAAGTGGGCGGCGCCCGGCAGCGCGCGCACCGGGTAGCCGAGCGGCACCAGGGCCTCGGCCGCCTCGCGGCGCACTGCCGGTGAGTCCGCGCCCCAGGTGACCAGCACGCGTCCGGCGGCGGGAGTGGCGCCCGACGGCTCGAACGATCGGAACATCGCCAGCTCTGCGGCCGTCGTCGCCTCGTCGACGCCACCGGCCATCGCCGGTGTCCACGACGGCCCGTAGAGCGCCGAGCCGAGCCCGGCGGTCCCGGAGGCGGCGTACGCCGACGCGATGGGCGCGAGCAGGCCCGGCAGCAGGGAGCCCACGGCCGGCTCGTGCAGCACCGCGCCGGCCAGGGGAGTGCCCGAGGCGGCGAGGGCGAGCCCGAGCGTCGCGCCGCCGCTGATCGCGACCACCCACGCGCTGGCGGCGACCGAGGCCAACCACGCCGTCTCCGCGGCCAGCGAGCCGGTGCGCGGGCGCTCCGGCACGACCACGTCGTAGCCGTCGAGCAGCGGCACCACGCGATCCCAGACCCGTGGGGTGGTGGCGGCGCCGTGCACGAGCACGACCCGAGCAGCAGCGGCCATGGACGCAATGTAGGGCGGATTTACCGGGCATCGGCGCCGTTCAACCGTTCGTAACACAAGCAGTCGAACGCGCGAAACATCCTGTGTACAGCCTTGTATACAACGCCGATCCGGCGTTGCACACAACCTCGGGACCGGAGTCAGAAGTGAGCCCTGCAGTGCCTGTCGAGACCAAGCCGGCGTCGCGGTCGACCGCGGCCCAGCTCCTGCGCGAGCAGGCCTACACCCAGCTGAGGAGGATGGTCATGCTCGGTGAGATCCCGACCGGCCAGCGGCTGGCGGAGGAGACGATCGCCGAGCAGCTGCAGGTGTCGCGGACCCCGGTGCGCGAGGCGTTCGTCCGGCTGCACGCCGACCGGTTGCTCAAGCGCTTCACCGACGGCGGGTTCTACGTCGCCGAGATCGACCTCTTCGACCTGCGCGACCTCTACGAGCTGCGCTTGACCCTCGAGCTGCGCGGCATCACCCGCGCCGCGGAGGACGGCATCGAGCACGACCGCGAGGCGCTGCTCGAGATCCGCGACGACTGGCTGGCCATCCAGGCCGACCAGCCGGCGCCCGACGGCTCCTTCATCGAGCTCGACGAGAGCTTCCACCTCTCCCTGCTGCGAGCCTCGGGCAACCTCGCGCTCTCGGAGACCCTCGAGACCGTCAACGTGCGCATCCGCCCGGTGCGCACCTACGACTTCCTCACCGAGGACCGGATCGAGTCCAGCATCGCCGAGCACCTGGGCATCGTCGACGCCCTGCTCGACGGCCAGATCCCGCTCGCCGCCGACCGGCTGCGTGAGCACATCGGCGCCTCCCTCGACGTCGTCGAGCAGCGAGCCGCCGACGCCATGCGTCAACGATCGCTGCGCAGTCGCCGCAGCAGAGAGGCCTGAGATGACCCAGAGAAACCCGCTGCTCGAGGTCCTGGGCCTGACCAAGCACTTCGGCGAGGTCAAGGCCAACACCGACGTCAGCCTCGAGGTCTGGCCCGGGGAGGTGCACGCCCTCGTGGGGGAGAACGGCGCCGGCAAGTCGACGCTGCTCAAGATGATCTACGGCGTCTACCACCCCGACGCCGGCCAGTTGGTCGTCGATGGCAAGGAGGCGGTGATCACCAGCCCGGCCGACGCGCGACGCCTCGGCATCGGCATGGTGTTCCAGGACCTGCGCCTCGTGCCGGCGCTCACCGTGGCGGAGAACATCGCCCTCGCGATGCCCGAGGGCCTCACCCTCAAGCTCGGCCGGCTCAGCGAGCGCATCGAGGAGGCCAGTGCGACGTTCGGCCTCTCGGTCAACGCCCAAGCCAAGGTCGGCCACCTCTCGATCGGCGAGCGCCAGCGTGTCGAGATCCTCAAGGTGCTGATGACCGGCGCCCGTCTGGTCATCCTCGACGAGCCCACCAGCGTCCTCGCGCCCCAGGAGGTCGAGGCGCTCTTCGGGGTGGTCGACCACCTGCGCAGCCAGGGCTTCGGCGTGGTCATCGTGACCCACAAGCTCGACGAGGTCCGCACCATCGCCGACAAGGCCACCGTGCTGCGCGGCGGCCGCACGATCGTCTCCAACGTCGTGCCGAGCGACTACACCAACGCCCAGCTGATCGAGCACATGGTCGGGCGCAGCGTCTCCGACCTGCAGCGCACGCCCGCCGTCGTGCTCACCGACGCGAGCATTGTGCCGGCGCTGCAGCTCGACGGCGTCGACTGCGTCGGCGACAAGGGCAACCTCGCGCTCAAGCAGGTCAGCCTCACCGTGCGCCCCGGCGAGCTCGTCGGCATCGCCGGCGTCGCGGGCAGCGGCCAGCGCGAGCTGTGCGAGGTCGCGCTCGGTCTGCGCAAGCCGCAGACCGGCACCGTCGCGATCAACGGCGAGCCGGTGCGTACGCCGGCCGGCGCGCTCGCCGCCGGGGCGGCCAGCATCCCCGAGGACCCGGTCGCCGACTCCGTGGTCGGTCGCCTCGACGTCGTCCAGCACATGGTGCTCGACGGACGACCCTTCCCGAGCAAGCGGCTCGGCATCGACTGGCGCTCGGTGCGCACCCGCACCGAGTCGGCCAACTCCCGTCTCGGCCTGCGCATCGCGCCGGGGCACCGCAAGGTCAGCGAGCTGTCGGGCGGCAACATCCAGCGGGTCGTGCTGACCCGCGAGCTGGCCGGCGATGCGACGCTCGTGGTGGCGGCCTACCCCAGCCGCGGTCTCGACATCGCCAACGTCCGCCGCACCCAGGAGATCCTGCTGGAGCGTCGCGACCAGGGCGCCGGGGTGCTGATGGTCAGCGAGGACCTCGACGAGCTGATGAGCATCGCCGACCGGATCCTGGTCATGCACGACGGCCACATCTCCGGCGAGGTCGACGCCAGCGACTTCGACCGTCAGTCCATCGGCGAGCTGATGATCGGCGGTGCCGCATGAGCACCGTGCAGACCGCGGCACCGGTCGCCCTGCGCTGGGTCGGCGCCCTCGCCGCCGCCCTGGTGATCTTCTCGATCCTGCTGATGACCAAGGGCGCCAACCCGATCGACGCCTACCAGGGCATGTGGCAGTCGACCTTCCAGCGCTCGCGCTCGATCGAGGAGATCTTCATCCAGATGAGCCCGCTGGTGCTCGGCGCCCTCGCGGTCGCCGTGCCGGCTCGGGCCGGGCTCACCAACGTCGGCGGTGAGGGCCAGATCATCATCGGCGCGGTCGCCGCGTGCGGCATGTTCCTGCTGCTCGGCGACGGCGCCTCCGGTGGCTTGATCCTGGTCGCGATGCTGGTGGCCAGCGTGGTGGCCGGAGCGCTCTGGGCCGGACTCGCCGCCGCCCTGCGGCTGGTCGCCGGCGTCAACGAGGCGATCAGCACCCTGCTGCTCAACTTCGTGGCGCTCGACGTCCTGCTCTTCCTGATCTACCAGCCCTGGCGCGAGAGCCCGGTCGGCCAGCCCGCCACCCGCGAGCTCGTCGACGTCGCCAAGCTGCCCGTCATCAGCGGCACCAAGGTGCACATCGGCATCGTCGTGGCCGTCGTCATGGTCGTGGTGGTCCACCTGCTCATCAACCGCACCCGGTGGGGCTTCCGCATCTCGGTGGCCGGCGGCAACTCCGAGGCCGCGCGACGCTCGGGTCTCAAGGTCAGCATGCTGGTGCTCTCGGCCCTGATGATCGGCGGCGCGCTCGCCGGTCTCGCCGGGATGATCCACTTCGCCGGGGTCGAGTACAAGCTGCGCCCGGGCTTCGGCAGCCAGCTCGGGTACACCTCGTTCCTCGCCTGCTGGATGGCCCGCCACCAGCCCTTCCCCATCCTCGTGGCGGCGTTCGTCTTCGCCTCGCTCTCGGTCGCCGGCGACAGCCTCCAGCTCGACTCGGGTCTCCCGGCCGCCTCGGTCAACGTGCTCACCGCGCTGATCCTGATCGCCGTCCTCGGCTTCACCACGATGCGGAAGAAGGCCAACGCATGAGCCTGATCGTCGACGTCCTCAGCGGCGGTGTCCGCGGCGGCACCTCCATCATGTACGCCGCCTTGGGCGAGACCGTCTCCGAGCGATCCGGCGTGATCAACCTCGGCACGGAGGGCTCGATGCTGGTGGGCGCGCTCGGCGCGTACGCCATCGGCGTCGAGACCGGCAGCCCGTGGCTCGGCGCGATCGCGGGCGCCGTGTGCGGGGGACTGCTGTCGCTGCTGCACGCCTACCTGGTGGTCTACCGCGGCGCCAGCCAGTTCGCCTCCGGCCTGAGCCTGCTCTTCCTGGCGCTCGGCCTGACCTCGCTCTTCGGCGCGGCCTACGTCGGGCAGCCGGTGGTCGGCTTCGACCAGTGGGACGTGCCGCTGCTCAGCTCGATCCCGTTCGTCGGGGAGATCCTCTTCCAGCAGGACCCGCTGCTCTACCTGAGCTTCGCGATGGTGCCGCTGGTGTGGTTCGTCCTCTTCAAGACCCGCATCGGCCTGCTGGTCCGCACCGCGGGCGAGCGCGCCGACTCGCTGACCGTGCACGGCTACGACGTCCGCGTGATGCGCACCGGCGCGGTGACCTTCGGCGGCATGCTGGCCGGTCTCGGCGGCGCGCACCTGTCGACGGCGTACGCCAACGCGTGGTTCGAGAACATGGTCTCCGGTCGCGGCTTCATCGCCGTCGCGCTGGTGATCTTCGCGGTCTGGAGCCCGTCGCGGGTGATGGCCGGCGCCTACCTCTTCGGCTGCGCCATCGCGCTCGGCCCGGCGCTGCAGGCCCGCGGCTACGAGATCAACCAGTTCCTGCTCGACGCCGTGCCCTTCGTGCTGACGCTCGTCGTGCTGACCGTGCTCGGCAAACGCACCCTGTCCTCCTCGCCCGCCGAGCTCAAGCGGGTCTTCGAGAACGCACCACCCAGCGGCTGAGCCGCCACGCACCACCCCAGCACACCCCACACAAAGAACACCGCACCCAGGCTCCGGAGCTGGTACTCAGGCCTGGGCGCGGTGAGCGAACACGAAAGGAACCTCCATGTTCACTCGCAAATCTAGCGTCCGGGTCGCCGTCAGCGCCTCGGTCGCGGCCCTGGTCCTCGCCGGGTGCTCCTCGGCGACCGACTCCTCGAGCTCGTCGTCGGAGTCCGACGGCGCTCCGGGAGAGGGCACCACGGCCGTCGGTTTCATCATGGTCGGTCCCAAGGACGACTTCGGCTACAACCAGGCTGTCTACGAGGGCAGCGAGGTCATCAAGGAGGCGTTCCCCGACGTCGAGGTGCTCACGGCCGAGAACGTCCCCGAGGACGACACCGCGGCCACCACGATGGAGCAGATGATCGACAAGGGCGCCAAGCTGATCTTCGCGACCAGCTACGGCCACCTCGACGCGGCCCTCAAGGTCGCCGAAGAGCACCCGGACGTTGTCGTCGTCCAGCAGGGCAACACCATCACCACCGACATCCCCGACAACGCCGGCACCTACTTCGGCACCGTCTACGAGCCGATGTATCTCGCCGGCATCGCGGCCGGCGCGTCGACCGAGAGCAACAAGCTCGGCTACGTCTACGCCTTCCCGATCCCGCAGACGATCGCCAACATCAACGCCTTCGAGCGCGGGGCGCAGTCGGTCAACCCCGACGTCGAGACGATCACCGTCAGCACCTCGTCGTGGTGCGACCCGGGCAAGCAGCAGGCTGCTGCCGAGAGCCTGCTCTCGCAGGGCGTCGACGTCCTCACCCAGCACCAGGACTGCACGTCCACGGTGATCCAGGCCGCCGAGAAGGCCGGCGCGATGACCGTCGGCTACCACGCCGACGCCTCGTCGCTGGCGCCCGAGGGCTGGCTGACCGGCGCCGTCTGGGACTGGGGCCCGCTCTACACCGACATCGTCCAGACCGTCATCGACGGCGACTTCGTCGGCAGCGAGTACAACGACAACTTCCGGGTCGGCTACAAGACCGGCACCAACCCGTTCGTCCTCGCGCCCTACGGCCCCGACGTCACCGACGAGACCATCGCCGCGATCGACGAGGCCCAGGCCCTCCTCGGCACCGACGAGGGCTCGCCGTTCGTCGGGCCGGTGCTGGACCAGGACGGTGACACCGTCATCGAGGACGGTGTCGTGCCGACGTACGCCGAGAACGACGCGATGGACTTCTTCGTCCAGGGCGTCGTGGGCAACCTCGCCCAGTAGGACCGCGAGATGACCGCGACCATCGCTGCCACCACCCCCTACGCCTGGCCCTACGACGGCGCGTTCGCGCCGCACCGGGTCGCGCTGCTGGTGATCACGACCGGGGGAGCTCCGGCCGCCTCGGGCGAGGTGGTGGCGTTGGCCG
>WLIH01000068.1 GCA_009702305.1 Actinomycetota bacterium
TACCTGCTCCCCGCGCCGGCCCCGACGTCGGCCCCGCAGCAGACCAAGGGCCCGCGCACGATCTCCAGCCAGGGCCCCGACCCGGTCGAGCCCTCGCAGCCGACCGAGCCCGACCCGAGCACCGAGCCCGACCCCGGCCAGGGCGGCGACGGCGGGCCGAAGGGCGGCCTCGGCATCCCCGGCGTGCCGACCGTCAGCGTGCCGGCCCTGCCCTCCACCGGCGTGACCGTGGTCGACGAGGTCCTCAACCACGTCCAGGCCGTGCTGCAGTGCACGCTCGACGGCTACCTCGACAACCTGCTGTCCTCGACGGACCCGTTCGACCAGTGCATCGACGCCTACATGCACCCCGAGGACACGAAGGACTGATCAGCCCCGGCCGGATAGTCCGACACAAGAGCGCCCTTTCGCCGTCGGCGGGAGGGCGCTCTGGTGTCGGACTATCGGGGTGAGGGTCAGCGGGCCAGCAACCGGGCGGCCTCGGCGGCCCAGTAGGTCAAGATGACGTCGGCGCCGGCGCGACGGATCGAGGTCAGCATCTCGAGGATCGCCGGCTCCCGGTCGATCCAGCCGCGCGCCGCCGCGGCCTCGAGCATGGAGTACTCGCCGGACACGTTGTAGGCCGCCACCGGCACGTCGACGCTGTCGCGCACGCGCCGGATCACGTCGAGGTAGGCCAGGGCCGGCTTGACCATCACCAGGTCGGCGCCCTGCGCGACGTCCAGCAGCACCTCGCGCAGGCCCTCCCGGGCGTTGCCGGGGTCCTGCTGGTAGGTGCGCCGGTCACCCTGCAGCGAGGAGTCCACCGCCTCGCGGAAGGGCCCGAAGAACGCGGAGGCGTACTTCGCGGAGTACGCCAGGATCGAGATGTCGGTGTGCTCACCGGCGTCGAGCGCCGCTCGGACGACGGCGACCTGGCCGTCCATCATCCCGCTCGGCCCGACCATGTCGACGCCGGCGTGGGCCTGGGCCAGCGCCATCTGGGCGTACGCCGCCAGGGTGCGGTCGTTGTCGACGCGACCGTCGGGGGTGAGCAGCCCGCAGTGGCCGTGGTCGGTGAACTCGTCCAGGCACAGGTCGCTCATCACCGTCAGGGCGTCGCCCACCTCGGCGACCACGTCGGTGATCGCCAGGTTGAGCACTCCGGCCGGATCGATGGCTCCACTGCCGACGGCGTCCTTCGTCGCGGGGATGCCGAAGAGCATCACCCCGCCGAGCCCGAGCTCGGCCGCCTCGGCGACCGCGCGCAGCAGCGAGCTGCGGGAGTGCTGGACGACGCCGGGCATCGACGCGATCGGGCGGGGCTCGTCGATGCCCTCGCGCACGAAGAGCGGCAGCACCAGCTGACGCGCCTCGACCGACGTCTCGCCCACCATCCGGCGCAGGGCCGGCGTGGTGCGCAGCCGACGTGGCCGGACCACCGGTCCGGCCACCTCGGGCGTCGTGTCGCTCATCGAGCCGACGTGGTCTTCCGGCGGGCGGCGGGCTTGCGCTCGGACGGCTTGGTCACCGGCTGGCCGGCGTCGAGCATCGCGAGGCGGCGAGCCGCCCCGAAGTCGGCCAGGGCGTCGACGAGCTCGTCGACGTCGGGCTTGGGCGACATCACGTCGACGCGCAGCCCGTGCTCCTCGGCCGTCTTGGCGGTGGCCGGGCCGATCACGGCGATGATCGTCGACGGGTGCGGCTTGCCGGCGATCCCGACCAGGTTGCGCACGGTCGAGGACGACGTGAAGACGACCGCGTCGAACTTGCCGGTCTTGATGGCATCGCGGGTCGGCGCCGGCGGCGGCGTCGCCCGCACGGTGCGGTAGGCCGTGACGTCGTCGCACTCCCAGCCCAGGTCGATCAGGCCGGCCACGAGGTTCTCGGTGGCGATGTCGGCGCGAGGCAGGAAGACCCGGTTGATCGGGTCGAGCACCTCGTCGTACTCCGGCCAGATCGCGAGCAGCCCGGCTGCGGACTGACCGGCCGGGTCGTCGGCCGAGGGCACCAGGTCGGCGCGCAGACCCCAGGCAGCGATCGCCTGAGCGGTCTTGTCGCCGACCGCAGCGATCTTGAGGCCGGAGAAGGCACGCGCGTCGAGGCCGTACTCCTCGAACTTCTCACGCACCGCCTTGACGGCGTTGACCGACGTGAAGGCGATCCACTCGTAGCGCCCCTCGACCAGACCGCGCACGGCCTTGTCCATCTGCAGCGGGTTGCGGGGCGGCTCGACCGAGATGGTCGGCACCTCCTCCGGCACGCCGCCGTAGCCGCGCAGGCGTGCCGACAGCGAGCCGGCCTGGTCCTTGGTGCGAGGCACCAGCACACGCCAGCCGAAGAGCGGCTTCGTCTCGAACCACGACAGCGTCTCGCGCAGGTCGACGACGTGGCCGACGACGATCACGGCCGGCGGCGCCATCCGGGCCGCGCGGGCGTCGGCGGCGATGTGCTCGAGTGTCGAGGTCACCGTCGACTGCGCGGTCGTCGTGCCGACGCGGGTCATCGCCACGGGCGTCTGCGGGGAGCGACCGGCCGCCATCAGGGCCTTGGCGATCTCGCCGACCAGGCCGACCCCGGAGAGCAGCACGAGGGTGCGGTCGTCGGCGTACTGCGTCCAGTCGACCTTGTCGCCGCAGGTGACGACCGCGACCTCGCGGTGGTCCTTGGTCGTGAGCGGGATGCCGGCGTACGCCGGGACGGCGCTGACCGAGGAGACACCCGGCACGATCTCGAAGCCGAAACCGGCCTTGGCGCAGGCCTGCGCCTCCTCGGGACCGGAGGCGTAGAGGAACGGGTCGCCGGTCATCAGGCGCACGACGCGCAGGCCGCGCTTGGCCTGGCGCACCACGACCTTGGCGCGGGCGGCGTTGGTCAGCGGCTGGCCGTCCTCACCGAAGCCGCCGTCGACGATCTGGGGACCTTCGACGGGGGCCTCCGCGACGGGCTCCTCGCCCTCCTCCGGCTCGACCGGGGTCGGGAGACCGAGCACCGTGCGCACCAGGGCGGCGTGCTCGGGGGCCTCCGTGATGACCACGTCGGCCTGCCTGAGCAGGTCGACGGACCTGACGGTGAGCAGGTCGGGGTCGCCGGGGCCGCTGCCCACGAACGAGACCCATCCTCGGGTGGTGACCTCGCTGATCTTGCTCCGCGTCATGCTCATCGCACCTTGTCTGCTTCATCGTTGGCGGCTGGGCCTGGCTGGTCCAGCTGTCCTGCCCCGTCGGCGAGCATCTCGCTCGCCAACCGGGTGCCGACGCCCATGGCGTCGGCGGGGGCCCCGGTCGCGGACATCCGCACCGAGAGCGCCCCGTCGAGCGAGAGTGCGATCGCGCGCACCCACAGCTCGTCTCCGTCCTCACCCTCCACGACCTCGGCGAGTGCGCCGACCGGGGCCGAGCACCCGCCCTCGAGGGTGGCGAGGACGGCACGTTCGGCGTCGACCGCAGCGCGGGTCGGCGCGTGGTCAAGCCCGGCCAGCGCGACCGCGAGGTCGTCGCCGGCGCGGCACTCCACCGCCAGCGCGCCCTGGCCGGGCGCAGGCAGCATCTGGAGGGGGTCGAGCACCTCGGTGGCCTCCTGGAGCCGGTCGATCCGTGCGAGACCGGCGCGCGCGAGCACGACGGCGTCGTACTCGCCGGAGTGCACCTTGCCGATCCTGGAGTCGACGTTGCCACGGACGCCCACCACGTCCAAACCGAGACCGAGGGCGTGCAGCTGGGCGACCCGTCGCGGCGAGCCGGTGCCGACCCGGCTGCCGACCGGGAGCTCGCCCAGGGTCAGGCCGTCGCGGGCGACGACGACGTCGCGGGCATCCTCGCGTGCGGGTACGGCGACCAACGCGATGCCGTCGGCCGGGTAGGTCGGGAGGTCCTTGAGCGAGTGGACGGCGACGTCGACCTCGTCGCGCAGCAGGGCGTCGCGCAGCGCGCCGACGAAGACACCGGTCGCGGAGCCACCGGCCAGCGGGGTGCCGGCGGCCTGGCTGCGGTCGCCGTCGGTGGTCACCTCGACCAGCTCGACCTCACGACCCAGGTGGGCGCGGATCAGCTCGGCCACGGTGCCGGCCTGCGTGGTCGCCAGCAGGGAACGACGGGTGCCGACCCGGATCGGCCTCATCCCAGAGCCACTCATCCCAGGCCTATTCATCCCAGGCCCTCCGGTCGGGTGACGGCGCTGACGGCCTCGGGGTCGAGCGCGAACAGCTCGGCCAGGGCGGCGGCGTACGACACCGCACCGGCCTCGTTGGCGAGCTCGCGCACGCGCACCGTCGGCTCGTGGAGGAGCTTGTCGGCGACCCGGCGCACGGTCCAGAGCACCTCCGCCCGGGCAGCCTCGTCGAGGCCGGGCAGCCGGGCGTCGAGGCGGCTCATCTCGGCGTCGACGACCGAGGTCGCCATCGAGCGCAGGGCCACGACGGTGGGGGTGACGCTGGCCTGGCGGCGAGCGGCCAGGAAGGCCGCGACCTCCTGGGTGACGATGTCGCGCACGGCGCTGACCTCGGCCGACGCCTCGGACCCGTGCAGCTCGGTGGCGAGCTGGGCCAGGTTGACCAGGGTGACGCCGTCGAGGTCGCCGGCCTCGGGGGCGATGTCGTGCGGCAGGGCCAGGTCGACCAGCACGAGCGGACGACCCTCGACGCGGGCCGCCGCGACCCTGTCGGCCGAGATGAGCGAGGAGGTGCTGCCCGTGCAGCTGATCAGCAGATCGGCCGTGGCCAGCTCGGCGTCGAGCTGGGAGAGCGCGACGGCGCGCCCGCCGTGCTCGTGGGCCAGCCGGGCGGCGCGGGCGGGGGTGCGGTTGAGGATGGCGATGTCTCCGGCGCCCTCGCGCGCGAGCGTCGCGACGGCGAGACCGGCCATCGACCCGGCGCCGACCACGACGACGCGCCGACCGTCGAGGTCGCCGAGCACCACCCGCGCCTTGGCGAGGGCGGCGCTGACGAGCGACGGAGCCACCCGGTCGATGTCGGTCTCGGCGCGCGAGCGCTTGCCGACCCGCAGCGCCTGCTGGAAGAGCACGTTGAGGGCCGGACCGACGGTGCCGAGCTCCTGGCCCAGTCGCAACGCCTCGCGGGTCTGCCCGAGGATCTGCCCCTCGCCGAGCGCCATCGAGTCGAGTCCGGCCGCGACCTGGAAGAGGTGGGAGACGGCGCCGTCGTCGTAGTGGACGTAGAGGTGCGGCAGCATCGCCTCGGTCGTCTCTCCGGCCCGGTCGACGAGAAGGGTCGAGAGCTCCTCGACGCTGCCGTGGAAGCGGTCCACGTCGGCGTAGACCTCGACGCGGTTGCAGGTGGAGATGACGGTCGCCTCGATGACATGCGCGCAGGCCGCGACGTCGTGGACCATCTTGTGCGCGGCTTCGGCATCGAGCGCGACGCGCTCGAGCAGGCTCACCGGGGCGGAGTTGTGGGAGATGCCGACGACCAGGACGCTCATGCGGTGGCCTCCTCGGGCGCCTCGGCCGGCTCGGACGGGTCGGCCGGGTCGCCTTGGGCCTTGCGCTGCTCGTGGTAGGCCAGGATCTGCAACTCGATGGACAGGTCGACCTTGCGCACGTCGACCCCGGGCGGCACGGCGAGCACCGCGGGCGCGAAGTTGAGGATGCTGGTGATCCCGCTCGCGACCATCGCGTCGGTGACGTCCTGGGCGGCCGCGGCCGGGGTCGCGATGACACCGATCGCGACGCCGTGCTCGCGCACGATCTCGCCGAGGTCGGCGAAGGGGCGCACGTCGATGCCGGCGACCTGCTCCTCGTGGCGGCTCGGGTCGGCGTCGAGGAGCGCGACCACGCGGAAGCCCCGGCTGCGGAAGCCGGAGAAGTTCGCCAGCGCGTGGCCGAGGTTGCCGATCCCGACGATGACCACCGGCCAGTCGTGGGTCACCCCGATCTCGCGCGCGATCTGGAAGTGGAGGTACTCGACGTCGTACCCGACGCCGCGGGTGCCGTAGCTGCCGAGGTAGGAGAGGTCCTTGCGCAGCTTCGCGCTGTTGACCCCGGCCGCACCGGCGAGGTCCTCGCTCGAGCAGGTCGTCGTGCCCTCGTCGAGCAGGGTGGTGAGCGCCCGCAGGTAGACAGGCAGCCGCGCGACGGTGGCCTCGGGGATGTCCCGGGCCGTCTCGGTGGACGTCCGTGCGGTCACTGCGTCTTCTCCATACCCAGCCAGCGGGCGGGGGCCGAAAGACCCGGGATCGCCACCGCGGCGCGGCTCACTGTAGGAGTTTGTGAACGTGAGAACAAAACCGAGGGCCTGCTCACCCGCCTGAGGGTCTAGCACATGTGAGATGACCCACGGTGGGCGGGGGTCGGCCGCTCCGTACCTACGCCTGGGCCGGGGGCGAGAGAGCGGCCCGCAGCCGATCGGCGTCGACGCGCCAGAAGTCGTGCTGACGACCGTCGACGAAGGTGACCGGCACCTCGTGGCCGAAGCGCTCGACGAGCTCGGGGTCGAGGTCGATGTCCACCTCGGCGTACTCCTCCCCCAGCTCGGCGCACACCTGCTCGACCACGACCCGCGCGTCGTCGCACAGGTGGCAGCCGGTGCGCGAGTAGAGGGTGACGCGTGCGCTCACTCCAGCAGCCCGGTGGCCCGACGCCGTTCGTAGGCGCGCAGCGTGCCCTTCTGCACCTTGCCGGTGACCGTCAGCGGCAGCTGGTCGACGATCTCGACGCGGCTCGGCTGCTTGAAGCGGGCCAGGCGCATCGCGCAGCGGGCCAGCACCGCCGACTCCACGGCGTACGCCGACTGGCCGGGCGAGGTGCGGACGTAGGCCACGACGGCCTCCCCGGTGAGGTCGTCCCCGACGCCGATGACCGCGACCTCCGCGACCCCGTGGACCTCGCGGATGACGTCCTCGACCTCGATCGGGTAGACGTTGAAGCCCGAGACGATGATGAGCTCCTTGAGGCGGTCGACCAGGAAGAGGTCGCCGGTGCTGTCGAGGAAGCCGACGTCCCCGGTGGCCCACCAGCCCTCCGCGCCGGGAGCGCCGTCGCCGTCGGGCCAGTAGCCGCTGAACAGGTTGGCGCCGCGCAGCTGGATCTCGCCGGGGTCCTCGCCCTCCGGGGCGCGGCCGTGCTCGTCGACGAGGCGGATCTCGATCCCGGGCAGCGCGGCGCCCACCGAGCCCGGCTGCAGGGCGGTGCTGCACAACGTGCTGGTGACCACCGGCGAGGCCTCTGTGAGCCCGTAGCCCTGGTGGATGGCGATGCCGGTGCGGGCGGTGAACTCCTCGCTGACCTGGGCCGAGAGCGGCGCCGACCCGGACAGCATCATGCGCACCGGGCCGAGGCGCTCGCCGAGGTGCTCCTCGTCGCGCCAGTAGGCGAAGACGGGCGGGGCGACCGGGATCACGCTGCACGCCTCGTCGTCGATCAGGTCGAGGATGCCCTGGGGATCGAAGCGCTCGACGAGGACCAGCTTGGCGCGGTGGCGCAGGACGCCGCCGAGCACGGCGTTGAGGCCGTAGACGTGGAAGAGCGGCAGCACGCCGAGCACGACGTCGTCGCCGTGGATCATCGGCGGCTCGACGCCCGCGATCTGCTCAATGTTGGCCAGCAGGGCCCGGTGGGTGAGCATCGCGGCCCGCGGACGGCCCGACGTGCCGCTCGTGTAGAGCAGCGCGGCGAGCTTCTCCGGGTCCTGCAGCGACGGCATCGGCCGGGCCCGGTCGGCACGCAGGTGGTCGTAGGAGCGCTCACCCGGCAGCAGGGTCGCGCCGATCACGACCAGGCGCGGCGGCACGGCGCGGGAGACCAGGTGCTCGGGCAGCACGGTGTCGTCGGCGGCCGGCGTGCCGGCGATGGCTCGCCCGAGCCGCTCCACGGCCGCGCGCAGCGTCGAGACCGTGTCGGCCTCGGCGAAGGCCATCCGTGCGCCAGAGTCGGCGAGGATCCGCAGGACCTCCTCCACGCTGGCCCGGGGGTTGACCGGCACGGCCACCGCCTGGACCCGCAGGATCGCGAGGTAGGTCGTCACGAACTCGATGCGGTTGCCCACCGAGATCAGCACCCGGTAGCCCGCCACGACTCCGGCGGCTGCGAGCCCGGTCGCCACGCGACCGACCTCGTCCTCGAGCTGCGACCAGGTCACGCTGCGACCGCCCGACTCGACCAGCGCCAGCTTGTCCGGGCTCTCCTCGGCCGCGACCGTGACCAGATCGGCCAGGTCGGTGACGGCGGGGGCGCTCGGCATGCACGGATACTTCCACACCCGGTGCGCCGCCGGACCTGGATCGCGAGCGGGCGAGGATCGCCGGCTGAACGTCGGGAGACGGTCACCACACGGCAGGCGCCGCTGGGCCTAGGCTGAGGCCGTGGCACCGCCGGCCGAACGACGCACGCTCCCCAACCTCCAGCAGCGCTCGACGCTGGCGGGCGAGGCCGCTGCGGCCGCTGCCGAGGTCGAGGTCGCGCTCGATCACCCGGTCGACCCCACCTCGGCCGCCTTCTTCGACGTCGACAACACGGTCATGCAGGGCGCCAGCATCTTCCACCTCGCCCGAGGTCTGCACCGCCGCAAGTTCTTCACGACCCGCGAGATCGTCGGCGCCGCCTGGAAGCAGGCCTACTTCCGCGTGGTCGGCGTGGAGGACCCCGACCACGTCGCCGAGGCGCGCAACTCGGCACTGAGCTTCATCGCCGGTCACACCGTCCAGGAGCTCGAGGAGCTCGGCGAGGAGATCTTCGACGAGGCGATCAAGGCCCTGGCGGTCCGCGAGGGGCTCGACCTCGGTGCGTGCTCGGCGTACTCCGACTCCCACAACGACCTGCCGATGCTCAGCCTCGTCGGCGA